>PKYJ01000105.1:0-2176 GCA_003132605.1 Peptococcaceae bacterium
ACCCCTGCGGTGAAGCTCATGACAGCTCCGTCTGCCGTGCCGTACGAGTTCGTGGCATAGGCCTCGAAGTAGTAGGTCGTACCTGTTGTCAGGCCGCTCAGGGTATCCGTGAAGGCGCCGGTGTAGTTAGTGGTGCCTACATCCAGCTTGTTGGTGAGACTACTGGAACTGGTGCCCCAGAGGAAGCCATAGTCAGTGACGTTATACCCGTTGTCTGAGGTGATGTCACCGTTCAAGGCAGCCGAGGTGGCTGTGATTGTCGTGGCAGCCTCTGTCTGCACGGTCGGGGTGTAAGCAGTTGAACTACCACCGCCACCACCGCCACCGCCGCCAGGGAGATAGTAGTTGAAGGTTGCAACGGCGCTGTCATCCATACTGGGCGCAGTGGCAAACGCCTTCACGATTACTGTCGTGCCGGCCACTCCCGTGATCGTCACGCTGGTGCCGCTCGAGCTGTCAGTCGTCGGAATGGTGCCGTCAGTCGTGTAGTAGACGATCGCACTAACTGAGGTGTCCGACAGGGTCACCACAGTGTTGTTGGCCACGATCGCGTTGTTAGCTATGCTTGCCGTCGGTGTCGCTGCCTGGGCCGTGGTGTTGTAGGTGAAAGTTGCAGAGGTGCTGCTCATCCCATAAACTGAGCTATAGACGGCAACATCCACTGGTGGCCCAACTGCTCCTGCAGGCACGATGGCCGTGATCTGCAACCCGCCGGAAATGTGGTTGAAGTCCGGGGCGGCTACAGTACCGAAGTAGACCGCGCTCACCACACCGAGATCAGTGCCGGTGATGGTCACCGGGGCGCCTCCGGCTATATTTCCGCTGACCGGGCTGACGCCGGTCACCGTCGGACCATCAAGGGGTACAGCGAATGCTATGCCCGCAGGCATGCAAGACACAATGAGCATGACAGTCAGCAGGACTGCAAGGATCTTTCCTTTATCTTTCTTCCTCAAGTTTTTCTTCACCCTCCCTTTTAATTATACCTTGATTGCAATTGACCTCTTCCTCTGACCTCTTCCTCGAATTGTTGACTTGCCTATCTCGTCCCCAAATAAATGTAGATTCTCGGAAACTCCAAATGCATGCTACTAAGAGCATTTTTCTAGATCTTTTGGTTTCACCTCCAAATCCCTAGATATGAAGTTTTATGGTAGTCCCGGATGAATGTATCCGGGGCTTGATTTATTTTTCATCCCCCCAGAATCGCAATGGAACCACTAATTACCATTTTGACGAAGGATGGATGAAAAATACTCGGTTACTGGAGACCTCGCCTGATGGATGGGAGGACGTTTAACTGCAGGGAAGAAAACGTGCTGCATCAGATCCTGGCCACATCCGTGGTAAAGCCTTCTTTCGATCTCGGATTGTTGGGTTATCCCAAGGGCCTAACCATCGACGGGGATGGCCCCCAGTATGAGAGCGTGGGCAGCCCCTTTCGGCAAGAAGATCTGCAAGTGCGGGGACAGGTGCGACTGCAAGCGACGCTTATCCGATCCAGAGGCCGATTGGGGCTGGGACAGCCATCACAAGATCTGGGTCTAAGGGTATACCGGGTACGACATCACAGCCGCCGGCAGCAAGCATGACCTACCCATCTATATCTAAAGATTCGTGCTCACCATCTAGCTACGGCAGGGCCGTCTATACCAAAGTTGGTGCGAATCTTCACCTCCTGACCAGGACAGCGTGGGGCTCGGACGCCTGGAAAGAGGTCTACAAGAGACGTTCTACCTGCGAGCGGTCGATCAAGCGCAAGAAGATCGACTACCTGATGAAATATACGAGGGCCTGCAGTAAGAGGCGGCGCTTCTGGCTGTTAACCCTGGGCGCCATCAACCTGCACCTTGATGCCCAGATCACCGAATTACCGCTCTCGATCATAGATCATTTGAGGCTTGAGGATGCGGCTTAGTTATTATAGTAGCAGATATTGACACAATGTCAATGCCCAATTTTCCTGTCTCAATCCATCTGCCAGTTTTTATAGATCAGCAGTTCTTCAAGTATCATTTCTAGCCTTTGTTGATCCAGTGACTCGTTCATAATCGCTATATAGAAGTATAACTTCGATTTGATGTCCCCCACCTCTATAGGCGGCGGGTTCAGAATGGTAAATTAGTGGGAGTTCAATCTCCTTCTGATTCGCGAAGTTAGAGGGAAATTGCTATTG
>PKYJ01000105.1:2218-3483 GCA_003132605.1 Peptococcaceae bacterium
CATCTTTTGGTAGACTAATGGGTTCTAACTCAATGCGCATATCTATGATTTGCTTTATGATATAGGCAACATCATTCAACAATCGGGCTTCGAACATCGAACTTTGAGAAAGGCCAATGGCCAACCGCTAATGCGTCTGGTTGATGATGTTGTTGAGGTTCTGCAGCACGTTTACCTTCTTCACCTGGTGGTCAGGCAGCGAGCAGTGCAGCGCGGGCACCTGATTGGCCGGGAACTGCTCCTCCTGTACAAACTCCGGCGGGCAGCCGCCTTCCTCCAGGAAGCCGGGAACGTTGGCCAGGTACGGCACGCCGTGGTGCCGGGGATCGGTGCAGATCTCGACGGTCACCATCTGGTTTGCCGAGGCGGAACCGGCGGGTATGGGGGAATACTGCGTGGGGAGCGCCTCTTTCATGTCCAAGGGCTGGTATTGGCCGCTCACCGGCGGACGTTTCAGGAACACCTTGGTGGCCGTATGCTGTGAGTAGGGGGTGGCCAACAGTCCGGTATCAGTGTCGATGGTGGCCTCGACGTGAACGTCGCAGATCCCGGTCGGCACCGTGCCCTGGACGAAAAGGTCGCTTTCCTGCTCGTCTTGCGGGCAGAAGGCGTTGGGCAACTCGCCCGACTTGCCGCAGACGGTGGCCCGGACCAGACCCGTAGGCATCGGGAAGTCGGACACCGGCATATTTTCGACCGCCTTCTGCATGACCTGCTTCCAGATCCGGGCCGGGTAGGTCGCCCCGAACACGTCAGGCAGGTTTTCCATACTCTCCTCTTTGTCGAACCCCATCCAGACGGCCCCGACAAACTCCGGGGTATAACCCATGAACCAGGCATCGACTTTATTGGTAGTGGTTCCGGTCTTGCCCGCTACCGGACGATCCAACTGGGCGTTGGTGCCCGTGCCCACCTTCACCACACTCTCCAGCAGGTCGGTCATGATGTAGGCTGTTTGCTCCGAGATCACCACTTTCTGCTGGGGTTGGGCCTGGTACAGGATGCTTCCATTGTTATCAACGATCTCGCGCACAGTGTACGGCCGGATATAGACCCCCTGATTGGCAATGGCGCAATATCCTCCCGCCATCTCCAACGGGGAGATGCCGTTGGTGATCCCGCCCAGGGCCAGGGACAGGTTCTTGTCCTTGTTGGGGTCCAGGCTGGTGATGCCAAACTTGGTGGCGAAGTCGTAGCCGTAGTCGACTCCGATCAGGTTGAGCAGCTTGACGGCATAGGTGTTGATCGAGTACTCGAGGGCGGTG
>PKYJ01000023.1 GCA_003132605.1 Peptococcaceae bacterium
GGGCCAGAAGGTCTGCCTGCTGAACTTGCTCAGCAGGCAGACCTTCTGGCCCTGCGTTGTCGGTAGGGCTTGATTTATCTTCCTCGGCGCCATCTGTCCCCTGCTTATGCAGGGACAGGAAAAAAAGGCGGAATAGCCTGTCAAACAAGGGCTTATCGGCGCGGTCGGCGATCAGGACGGAATAGAGAGCGATGTGAAAGTCGTCCTGGCAGAAGCCCACCTCCGAGACTGCCCGCAGGGCATCTGCTATCTGTATGAAAGAGATGCTGACGCCACCCCGGCGCAGTAAGCGGCAAAACTCCAGAATCTTTGCCTCCATGATCTTCCGCCCCTGTATTAGTCTATTCGGGGATATAGGACGAGACCTTCGGGGAGATCTTCTCGATATCACTCTGGTACTTCAACAAGATGCTCAGGGTGCTCCGGATAATCTCCTCGTCGATAAAGCCCACACCCATAATGAGCAGCGCCCCGGCCCAATCTATGGTCTCAGCGATGCTGGGCGCCTTTTTCAGCTTCTGTTTCCGGATTGTCTGTACAAAGCGCACGATCTGGCGCCCCAGAGCCTGCTGGATTTCCGGGACCTTCAGGTAGATGATCTCCAACTCACGCTCAAAGCTGGGATAGTCCAGGTACAAGTGAATGCAGCGCCGTTTCAGGGCATCCCCGAACTCCCGGAAGCTGTTGCTGGTGAGGATGACGATGGGAATCCGATTGGCCTTGACGGTGCCGAGTTCCGGAATTGTCACCTGGTAATCCGACAGTATTTCCAGCAGGAAACTCTCAAACTCCTCATCGCTCTTGTCGACCTCGTCGATCAACAGGACGGTGCTCTCATCGGCCAATATGGCCTCCAGCAGCGGACGGCTCAGCAGAAACTCGGAGGAGAAGATGTCCTGCCTGGCCTCTTCCCAGGACTTGTTCTGGACCTGGTCAATGTGCAGCCGCAGAAGTTGCTTCTGGTAGTTCCACTCGTAGAGGGCCTTGGCTTCGTCCATGCCTTCGTAACACTGCAGGCGGATCAGCCTGCTGCCGGTGGCTCTGGCGATAACTTTGGCCAACTCCGTTTTCCCAACACCGGCTGGTCCCTCGACGAGAAGCGGTTTCTGAAGCCTGAGAGCCAGGAAGATGATGGTGGCCACGGTACTATCGGTAAGGTACTTTTGTTCGGACAGCTTCTGCTGCACCTCGGCGATCGACGAAAACATCTTTGTTTCTCCTCACTCCCCCGGGACTAATGTAAGGCATCACGGTACGCTGCCAAATCTTTTCGTAGTTGTTTGAAGCCATACGGGTCTGCGGTGCGGCGCCTTATCAGAAACTGTAATTGGGTGACTCTTTGGTGATATCGACGCCATGCGGGTGGTTTTCACGCAGCCCGGCGCTGGTAATCTTGATAAACCTGGTCTTGGTCTGAAGTTCCTCGATAGTCCCGACACCGCAGTACCCCATCCCGGATCGCAAACCACCAATCAGTTGGACAGTCATATCCGCCAAGGCCCCCCGGTAAGGTACGCGACCCTCAACCCCCTCCGGCACCAGCTTCTCCGGATTGTCCTGGAAGTAGCGGTCCATGCTGCCCTCTTTCATGGCGGCCAGAGACCCCATGCCCCGGTAAACCTTGTAGCTGCGACCCTGGAAGATTTCAATATCCCCAGGGCTCTCCTCTGTTCCTGCAAGAAGGCTGCCCAACATGACTGAGCTGGCGCCGGCTGCCAGGGCCTTGGTGATGTCGCCGGAAAACTGGATGCCTCCGTCGGAGATCACCGGAATATTACTCTTTAAAGCTTCCTGCGAGCACTCCAGAACGGCGGTGATCTGTGGTATACCGATCCCGGCCACGACGCGGGTGGTGCAGATCGACCCGCCCCCCATGCCGACTTTCACGGCATCTGCTCCGGCTATTATTATGTCCCTGGTGGCATCGGCAGTGGCCACGTTGCCGGCGATCAGTTGGATATCCGGATACTCGTTCTTGATTGCCTCTGTCGTTTTGAGCACGTTGATTTGGTGGCCATGAGCGGTGTCCACGGCGATGACGTCCACTTCCGCCCTGATCAGAGCCATGACCCTGTCTCTCGTGTCGGGGCCGACTCCGACCGCGGCGCCCACTCTGAGACGTCCCCGCTGGTCCTTGGAGGCGTTCGGGTACTGGCGCGCTTTCTCGATGTCCTTGATGGTGATCAGGCCGCACAGGTGGAAATGCTCGTCCACTATAGGGAGTTTCTCGATCTTGTGGCTCTTCAGGATGCTCCTGGCATCTTGCAAGGTTGTGCCTACGGGTGCCGTGATCAGATTATCCCTGGTCATGGCCTCGGCGATCGTCCGGTTCATATCGTCCTCGAAGCGGAGGTCGCGGTTGGTGATGATCCCAACCAGGATGCCGTCTACAGTTACTGGCACGCCGGAGATATGGTAGTGCTCCATGAGCTTCAGGGCATCCCTGATCAGATGCTGGGGGCTCAAGAAGATCGGGTCCGAGATCACGCCGTGCTCTGAGCGCTTGACCCGGTCGACCTCCTGAGCCTGACGTTCGATACTCATGTTTTTGTGAATGATCCCGATGCCGCCCTCGCGGGCCATGGCAATCGCCATGCGCGCCTCGGTGACAGTGTCCATGCAAGCGCTGAGTATAGGAATGTCTAATCTGATCTTCCTGGTCAGTATGGTGGAAACGTTGACATCCCTTGGCACCACTGAAGACTTGCCAGGAATCAGGAGCACATCATCAAAGGTGAGGCCGGTTTTGGCAAACCTGTCATCCATGGCTGCCACTCTCCCTTCATTAGTCCTGAAATCTTTGAACCATTTTACCATCACCTGCTAGGCGATACAACGTGAGAAGCGAGGCGTATGCTACTTGTTAAAAACGCTGTTGGGTCCGGAACCGCGCTCCGTCTCAAGGTGGTGTGTATCGTTGAGCAGGTTCAGGATGCCATATCCATCGTAAAAATCGATGATATTCAAGGCGGCGTTATCCTGCCGGATCCGGAACACGTTGTTCAGATCGATGCCCAGCAGGGCGCAGATGATCGACCTGATCGCCCCTCCGTGGGTGACCACGGCTACGGTGCCCGGATCATGACTCTTTGCCAGGTCCGTCACTGTGCTGTAGGCTCTTTCCATCAACTCCTGGAAGGTCTCCCCATCCGGAATCCGGACACTGCCCGGGGAAGCGTGCCAGTTATTCGTAAGGTCAGGATAACGCGCCTTGATCTCCTGGAAAGTCAGGCCTTCCCAGGCTCCGAAATTGATCTCCCGTAATTGCGGCAGCGCCTGTACGTCCAGTCCGTGGGGTTCGGCGATGATGCGGGCGGTGTCCAGGGCGCGCTTGAGATCGCTGGCGTAGACAGCCTGCAGCGATACAGTGGCCAGCCGCAGAGACAACAGGTTTGCCTGGTTGCGGCCGGTATCGCTGAGGTCTATGTCCGTGTGGCCCTGGTAGCGGGCAATATGGTTCCAGAGCGTCTGCCCATGCCGCACTAACAGCATTTTTGTCAACAATCCTGCCTCCTAATTTAGTGGTTAGCCGTTGGTGGTTGGATGTTTGATAGTTGGTGATTAGTGGTTTTTCCAACGCCCAACGGCCATGTCATACCTTCTGCGCCACGTAGACGATCCTGAGGGTCCGGTCGTGGGGCTGCTCGAAGGTGAAGGCCTGAAAATTGCTAAGGCTGGTAAAACCCTGGGCTGTTAAAAGCGACCAGATCTCGTGGGGTTCGTAGATCCGCTCCAGGTGTTTTTCCAGGTAGTCATGCCGGTTGCCGTCCCCGTCCTCTATGGTCCCCCTCGCCTCAATTCCCCACAGCCTCTCCTCATCCTTATATTCGGCGCTCCAGCACAGGGTAAAACCATCTTCCCGAACCACGGAAACGGACTGGTCAGGAGGGACGATCCGCGGTAAGTAGTTGAGGTCGAAGATAAAAAAACCTCCAACTGAGAGATTCTTGTAGACAGCCTGAAACGCCTGGCGCAGGTCCCCAATGTCTATGATATAGTTGAAACCGTCCTGGAAACAGACCGCCAGGTCGACCGGCGCCCCAAGTTTCAGGCTGCAGAGATCCTGTTCGAGAAAGGTTACATCCAGCCCCCTGACAGCAGCCTTGACCCTGGCGATTTCCAACATCTCTGCCGACAGGTCGACTCCATAAGTGCGATAGCCCCGATCCGACCAGGGAAAGCTGGAGTTTCCCGTCCCGCAGGCCAGATCGGCGACGGCAGTGACATGCCCTCCGTATTTTTGGACAATCTCCTCGATATAGCTAACCCACGCCGCGTAATCGATCCCCTGCATGAGCCGGTCATAGAACAGCGCCAGGCGCTCGTAACTGCGGTCAGTCGGTGATTCGCCATCCGTCGGTGATACGCCCCCTCGCTGTCCGCCCTTGTCCATTAATGGAGGAACTGTCTCCTGAGGACTCTCTCGAGATGTGCCAGGGTGTAGCACTCATACACCTGGGCATACTTTTGAAATATATTTACTGAACGCAGGTCTTTCCACTCATCATGGGGAAGAGCGTTCAAGAGCAGGATCTCCTTGACCGATCTTCTCGTGATGGCGAGCTCCTGTTCGGCCCGCTCCAGGTCCAGGGTTTTCGTGTCGCTGACCACGATGATCACGGTGTGGGAGGTCAACAGTAATGGGAAGCTCGTCCGCAGCGAGGCCAGCGAGGCGCCAAAATTGGTGCCTTTGCCCCAGATGCGGCTCTTCCCGATCAGCTCCACCATTGTTTCTTCAAATGGCCTGATTTTCTTGAAGTAAGGTGTCACGCGTTCCAGTTCTTCCGCAAAGATGAAGCTTTCAATATGGCTGATCACGGCGCTCAGACCGTAGATGAACTGGATCACAAAGGCGGCATAGCGGGCCATTGACCCGGACACATCGCACACTAGCAGGATGTTCGGCTTCTGGATCCGTTTCTGCTTGTACTTGAGATTAAAAATAATGCCGCCGTAGCGGATATTGGATTTGATGCTGCGCCTGAGGTCAACCTTGACCACCTTCTTGCTCATCCGGTAGCGCCGGGAGATCTTCGTGGCCAGCTTGCGGGACAGTTTTTTCAAGATGTTAGTCACTTTAGGGAGTTGCCGGTCGCCGATCCTCTTCAAGTCTTCATAGAGCAGGCTGCTGTCCTCACTGGCCGAGTCCTGGCCGATTGCGGCCAAGACCTCGTCATCAACGTCTGCTCCAGGTATGACGGGCAGGTTGTCCTCCTCTGCCAGCCTCTGCTTCCAGTAGCGCAACGAGCCGCGCACCTGGAATTCCAACATCGGCTTGAAGGCGTGGTTGCGGTCCTCCGGGAGAAAGCTCGACTCCAGGTACTCCCTGATCCTTTTCTTCTCATCCTCCGCCAACTGTGAGTAGAGAAGCTTTTCCTCATCGCTGATGTCCAGCTTTTCCCCCAAGTAGGTCAGATCCTGCTCCGCCTCGTCAAGGAGGCGCCCCCTCTCCTCCTTGGCATCCTGCCACTCCTGCTGTTGCTGCCGCTTTATTTCCGGCGCCGCGAAGAATCTGCTGAAGGCCCGGACAAAGATCGGCTCATCCTCGTGATTCTTGACCATGGTTGCCTGGAGGGCATACCTTACATGCTCCCTGTCCATGATGTTGACCAGTTGAAGCGCTTTTAGGGCGGTAATAGTTTCCCCTGTGCTGACGGTGACCCCCAGGTGTCGCAGGATGTGTACGAAACGCGCCAGGTTGTTTTCCAGGTAGCTCTCCATCGCAGTCCCCTTTTTTCGGGTCAATCTTCTAATGGCGCTTTGATTGCTCGCTGCGCACGATCTCCACCAGGCCTGCCGGTCCCACCTGGCTATTGAACAGATCGATATCATCCTTATCCTTCAGCAAGAGGTTGACAGTCTTTTTAACGAGATCGGGTTCCAGTCTATCGGCTTCAAAGAGGATCAACGCCCGGGTCAGGTCCAGGGTTTCGGAGATCGATGGCTTTTTCTTGATCTCCAGGTTGTGCCTCAGATAGTTCATCGCCAGGGCCACCTCTTCGGCCAGCCGTTCCCCCGCCTCCGGGACCTTGACCCTGATGATCCTGATCTCTTTTTCCACACTCGGGAAGTCGATGAACAGAAAGACGCACCTGCGCTTCAGGCCGTCGGAAAGCTCCCGATCTCCATTATTGGTCAGCACCACCACGGGGATGTGGCGCGACTTCAAGGTGCCCAGCTCCGGGATGGAAACCTGGAAATCAGATAGCACCTCGAACAGAAAGGCTTCGAACTCCTCGTCGGTTTTGTCGATCTCATCGATCAGCAGGACTACTTTCTTCGGAGCCAGGATCGCCTTCAAGAGCGGGCGCTCCAACAGGTATTCCGGAGAGAAGAGATCCCGTTCCATGCTCTCCCCGGAGCCACTGTCCCTGATCAACTGGATCTTGATCAATTGGCGCTGGTAGTTCCATTCGTAGAGAGCCTTGTTTTCATCAAGACCCTCATAGCACTGGAGGCGGATCAGGTCAGTCCCGAACACCCCGGCCAGTACCTTGGCGATCTCGGTCTTACCCACACCCGGAGCCCCGGTGATCAGGATCGGTTTCTCCAGCCGGAGAGCCAGATATACCGGTACGGTGATCTCGTCCTCAGCGATGTAACCGTTGCTTTCGAAGCCTGAACGAAGCTGTTCGATCGTGATTTTATCCGGTTGCATCTTTTCCCTCCGCTGTAGTACTACTTAATTGTTCTCCATTCGCCCGGAGATTCCTGCCTTCGGTCGATGCTGCGCTGATTGCGCAACTGTTTCAACTGCAGGATAGTCTCGTCCGGAACCGTAATCGTCCCCAGGGGAGGATAGTTGAATCCAGGTCCGTGGCAGTCGGTCCCGCCGGTCATGATCAGGCCCTGCTCCAGACAGATCTTCTCATACCTGACCACATCGCCAGGCGAATGAAAAGGATAGAAAACCTCGATCCCTAACAGACCTCTGGCAATGAATTCCGGGATCAACTCATCCTTTTTAGCAAGGCCGGGATGCGCCAGCACTGGAATTCCCTCCGCTTTCAGGACGGTCTCGATCGCCGTGAACGGGTCCAGCCTGTGGTGGGGCACGTAGGCTGGCTTCCCCTTGGCAAGGTAACGCTCGAAGGCATCCCCCACCGAGGTGGCATACCCTGCCTCATACAACGCCCGGGCGATGTGCGGCCTGCCCATGGTAGCCCGGCCGGCCACCTGTTTCAAGCGGTCATAGTCAATCCGGATTTGAAGCTGATCCAGCCTGGCGATGATCATCTTCGCCCTGTTTTCCCTTGCTGCTCTCAGGATGGCCAGGGTTCCGGCAAGGTCGTTGTCCAGGGTCAGGTAATAACCCAAAATGTGTATTTCTGCGCCGTCCAGATCGGTGTTGAACTCGATACCCGTGATTACCTCCAGCCCGGATGAGCCTGCGGCCTGAAGAGCGGCCTGGATACCATCCACCGTGTCATGGTCTGTCAGGGCAATGGCGCTGAGGCCGGCAGCACGCGCCTGCTTCACGATCTCTTCCGGTGTCAACCTGCCGTCGGAGGCTGTGCTGTGTATATGTAGATCCGCTGGCATACCACCGCTCCCCCTTAAATAGATCGGATACCGGAGTCTGATGCCGGATGAAAGACTTGTATGCCCTTTATTTCATGCCTCAGACTTCTGATTCCGGCAGCACCGCTTCGAGCACGCGCAGACAATTAAGGCCGCAGATCCTGGCGACCGACTCCTCGCTGTATCCCCTGTTCCGCAGATCTGCTACAAGGTTGGGGAAATCGGTGACATCGTTGACTCCACAGATGAGGTTTTCCGTTCCATCGAAGTCGGAACCAAAACCCACGTATTCATCGCCCACAAGGCTGCAAATGTGGTCGATATGCTCGATCAGGGCACTGTGGCCGGCGCCTTGAGGCCCCACGAACTGCGGTACCAGGTTGACGCCTACCACGCCCTTCAGTTCTGCAATGGCTTTAATCTGACGGTCTGTCAGGTTGCGCGGATGATTCCAGACGGCGCTGCAGTTGGAATGGGATGCGATTACCGGAGCGCTGCAGAGTTCTATAACATCCCAGAAGCCTGGTTCTGAAAGATGGGAGACGTCTATGAACATACCCAGCCTGTTCATCTCCAGTAACGCCTGGCGGCCAAACCTGGTCAGTCCGCCTCCGGTCTGGCCTTCGGCAACACCATCTGCCAGCTCGTTCCGGTTGTTCCAGGTAAGGCCAAGTCCGCGCACCCCCAGGCGGTGTAGCGTCCTGAGGATCCGGATCTCCCCTTCCAGGGGTTCTCCCCCCTCCACCGTTAAGACCGCTCCCAGTGTTTCCGTGGCCAAACAATGCCCCAGGTCCTGCCTGGTCCTGATCACTGATATCCCGGCATCTTCCCGGAATGCTTCCGTTGCGTAATCCAGCAGGCGTAGGACCTGATAGAGGGTGCGCCCGGGATGGTAGATCCGATCGGGGAATAGGGCAAAAAACTGCACCTTGATTCCCGCCAGCCGCAGCCTGGGCAGGTCAGCATGGCCGTTCACGCAGGGCTTGGCCAGTGAGCGCCCGGTTCTATATGCCTGAGAAACCGAGTCACAGTGCATATCGACGCAGATCAAACCAGGGACCCCCATTATGGCCGTGGTTGTTGGCCGTTGGAATAACCTGATATAAAGACGGCTACCGATGAAAAGGAGAACCCCCGGGCTTGTCTCGGGGGATGTTCGCTTCGATGGAAATAAACAAAATTATAGCTTCCGGTGTGTCTGCTAAAGCAGGTACCCAACCAACCTCTGTTGTCTGCTGCAAGCAGGCCTCAGATCCACAGTTATTATCTCGGCGAGACGATCAACTTGATGGCAGTTCTTTCCTCTCCATCAATGATAATATCGGTAAAGGCAGGAATACAAACAAGGTCAACACCGCTTGGAGCTACAAAGCCTCTGGCAATAGCTACCGCCTTAACAGCCTGGTTTATAGCGCCTGCTCCAATCGCCTGCAGTTCTGCGCATCCTTTTTCCCTCAGAACGCCGGCCAGAGCACCAGCTACTGAATTGGGACTGGATTTTGCTGACACCTTCAATACATCCAAGTTTGCAACTCCCCCCGTTTGGTTTTCTATCTGTTACCGGTCTTTTTAGCAATTATTATTGTCTTCGAAAACCCCCTTTTAGAAACGGCGATACTCTATCTGGTGGTTAGCGCCAATAGGCGCCCCTACATTAAATTACTAGACGATTAGAAAGAAAATTTAAAAACAGATAATTACAACTAATGATAACACTGCCAGGTTGATATTGCAACCTAAAAATGCCTATTCCTCTTTAAACACTTGAATTCTCTGTATTCCTTGTGCTTTTCCGTTTGTCTCGTCCACTTCTATGCAAACAGCATTCAACATCAAAGGCCCTCCCGCCACTTCAAAACGCACCGGTCTGAGGCTGATCATTTTTTCCAAAACCTGTTCAACTTTTACACCCAGGACCGAATCCCTGGGGCCGGTCATACCAACATCGGTGATGAAAGCCGTTCCCTTCGGGAGCACTTTTTCGTCGGCGGTCTGGATATGGGTGTGGGTGCCAATGACTGCGGTTACTTGTCCGTCCACGTACCATCCCAGGGCGTTTTTCTCCGAGGTCGCCTCAGCGTGGAAGTCGACGATGATGATCGGGGTTTTCTTTTTAAGAGTCGGGATGATCTGGTCGGCTGTCCGAAAGGGACAATCCAGGGGTGGCATGAAAACGCGTCCCGAGAGATTGATAATTCCGATGGCGCGCTCTGCCTTACGTGCTATGGTAAAACCGTTTCCCGGGGCGTCTGGTGGGTAGTTTGCCGGCCTGACGATCCGATCGTCGCCGTCAATAAAACTATACACATCCTTGTTGTCCCAAACGTGGTTGCCCATGGTCAATACATCTATTCCGGCGCCAAACAGATCGTCTGCTACGTCCCGGGTGATGCCGTTGCCTCCTGCGGCATTCTCACCGTTGGCAACAATAAACCTGGGCTCATATTTTCTTTTCAGGGATGGGAGCAGTTCATGAACGGCACGGCGTCCGGGACGGCCGACAATATCACCCAGAAATAATATTTTCAAGCTGGATGCCTCCCCGGAGTTGGTGATCACTTGTTGAAAACGAGGACTCTTCCTTCGTCGCGCAGAGCGATCAGCCTGCTATTAGCGCTCGTTTCTATAGTATGTTCCAGCATATGCCCGATCAATTCCTCGTGCAGGGAGAGATCGTCGACCAGCAGATCGTCGTCTTCATCGGTGATCAGATTATCGCCGAACTGTTCCTGGAGCAGGGTGACGATCAGGGCTATCTCCTTCTGAGTCAGGGTGAGCACGTCCCTCTGGAACTCTAAAATCGTGAAGCAATCTTGGGCTTGAAATGAGAAGGAACTGACTTCAACATCCTTGTTTACTAAAAAATAATACGCATCCAGCGACTGTTGCAGGCGCTCCTTGAACACATCAACAGCATCGCCTGTCAACGAAGTGGACAGATAAAAAATGAATCTGACCAGGTTGGTTTTGGGATCGAGATTGATGGTGGCAATCTCCGGGTAGCAGAGCAATATGGATGTGAGCAGATTGGCGGTATGGGATACGCTGCTGTCCTTTCTCTTCAATGGCGCCATTATTCATTTCCTTCCTGGAGAGCAATTTGATTTATCTAAAGCTTTAATTGGAACTATTCGTCAACGCCTCAATAAATCCTGCTCTTTGAATTTCCTTTTCCTAGCACGATAATGGGATAAAACACAAAAATGTCAATCAACAGAGTTCTTGGCTTCAGGGGAGAAGACCCCCTGAAGCCAAGAACTCGTTATCCAGGGGCTTAGCGCCACTTATCTCCCGGTAATTAAGGTATGGGGACACACCTCCTCTTGAGGAATGTCCCCATGAATGTACACGATGTGGGAGATTTAGTGGCGGTTAGCCATCGGAAAAAAGCCCGCCTGTTCGGGCGGGCACCCGTTATTTGGCATAGTCTATGTTGCGTGTTTCCCTGATCACGATCACTTTGATCTGTCCCGGGTATTCCAATTCGCTTTCAATCTTTTTGACGATCTCGCGGGTCAGCCCCGTTGCCTGCAGGTCGTCGATCAGTTCCGGTTTGACCAGGATCCGGATCTCCCTGCCTGCTTGGATGGCGTAGCATTTTTCCACGCCCTCGAAGGACTCTGCAATTGTCTCCAGCTTTTCCAGCCGCTTAAGGTATGTTTCCAGCGTTTCCCGCCTGGCGCCCGGTCTGGCCGCCGAGATCGCATCTGCCGCCTGGACCAAAACAGCTTCGATCGTCTCTGGCTCCTGATCGCCGTGGTGGGAAGCGATGCAATGGATCACCTCGGCATTCTCACGGTATTTGCGGGCCAGGTCCACACCGATGGCAACGTGTGTCCCCTCTACTTCATGATCCGCAGACTTTCCAATATCGTGCAGCAGGCCGGCCCTTTTTGCCAATTGGACGTCGGCGCCCAACTCGGCGGCCATGGAGCTGGCCAGGAAGGCCACTTCCAGAGAATGCTTCAATACGTTCTGCCCGTAACTGGTTCTGAACTTCAACCGTCCGAGCAGTCTGATCAGTTCGGGGTGAATGTTCGGCACCCCCACCTCAAAGACTGCCTGTTCCCCTTCCTCCCGGATCTTCTGTTCAATCTCTTTCTGGGATTTCTCCACCATCTCTTCAATGCGAGCCGGATGAATACGTCCGTCGGCGATCAGCTTCTCCAGGGCGAGCCGGGCCGTTTCCCGGCGAATGGGGTCGAATCCGGACAGGATCACCGCCTCCGGAGTATCATCGATGATCAGATCGATTCCGGTCAAAGTTTCGATAGTCCGGATGTTCCGGCCCTCTCTTCCGATGATGCGCCCCTTCATCTCGTCATTGGGGAGGGGCACCACAGAAACGGTAGTCTCGGCAACTATATCGGCGGAACCCCTCTGAATCGCTGCGGTAATAATCTCCCGCGCTCTCTTTTCGGCCTCTTCCTTGGTCTTGTTTTCCACCTCTTTGATGATCAACGCCGCTTCGTGCTTGACCTCGTCCCTGACGTTGTTCAGCAGCAGTTCCCTGGCCGCCTCGGTCGACAGGCCTGAGATCCGCTCCAGTTCTGAAGTCTTCTTTTGGGTCAGCTCGTCCAACCCGGCCCTGATTTGCGACAGATCCTGTTCCTTCTTATTCAGGGAATCCTCTTTCTTTTCGAAGCTTTCCAGCTTGCGGTCAATCGACTCTTCCTTCTGTTGTATGCGCCGTTCGAGGCGTTGCACCTCGTTGCGCCGCTCGCGGTTCTCGCGTTCCGCCTCGGACCTCAACTGGTGCACCTCTTCCTTGGCCTCGAGAATTGCCTCCCTCTTTTTACCAGCCGCTTCTCGCTTGCCTTCCTCGATGAGCCTGTTGGCCGCCTCTTCTGCAGAGGCAATCTTGGCCTCAGCCAGGTACCTCCTCAAAAAATATCCTGACAGGACCCCCACAAGGAGGGCAATCACAGCCAGCGTTACCGGAATTAAAGGATAATTGATACCGGTCACATCCCTTCTTAGATGTTTACCTGTGTACAGGCAGTTTGCACTAACTGTACTGAGAGTCGAACGAAGCTTCAGAGTCTGCCAAAAATAAAACCGAGTAGAAACTCGGTTTTGGTCGATAGAAACTTCTCCACAAAAACAATATTCACATATACCCAACAAAATTAACTTTTATTTTATGTTAAAAAGTTAATCTATGGTCGCCTAGTGGCAGAAGTTCTATTCAGTGTTTCCAAATAGATTTTATTATCATTTATACTGCATGTCAAGGTTTTTACCTGCGTTTGAACCTGCGTTACGAAGCGCCCGCATGCAGATGCCCGCCAGAGCGCGGCTTTAATCTTCCGTTACGTTCTCGGCATCGGCGGTGGATTTCGCTTTAGGAAGGTGGTTCTCCTGGATCATCGCCCTGATCTTGGACTCGATCTCCAGGGTGGTTTCCGAATGCTCCTTCAAGAACTCCTTGGAGTTCTCCCGGCCCTGTCCAAGACGTTCCTCGCCGTATGACAGCCAGGACCCTGACTTGTTGATCAGGTTCAGGCTGAGACCGATGTCGATCAGCCCGCCCTCGCGGGATATCCCCTGCCCGTACATGATGTCGAATTCCGCCTGCTTGAAGGGGGGCGCCACCTTGTTTTTCACTACCTTGACCCGGCAATGGTTGCCGACTACCTCGGTGCCCTGCTTGATCACGTCGATCTTTTTGATCTCCAACCGTACCGAGGCATAAAACTTCAGGGCGCGCCCGCCAGTGGTGACCTCGGGGTTGCCGAATATGATGCCGACCTTCTCCCGGATCTGGTTGATAAAGATCGTCGTGGTGCGGGACTTGCTGATGACGCCGGTGAGCTTGCGCAGCGCCTGGGACATCAGGCGGGCATGCAGGCCGACGTGAGCGTCCCCCATCTCCCCTTCCAATTCGGCACGAGGCACCAGGGCGGCCACCGAATCCACCACCACCACATCCAAGGCACAGCTCTTGACCAGGGCCTCCACGATCTCCAGGGCCTGCTCCCCGGTATCCGGTTGCGAGACCAGCAGGTTGTCGATGTCGACACCCAGATTCCTGGCGTAGAGTGGGTCCAAGGCGTGTTCGGCATCGATAAAAGCTGCCGTGCCCCCGGTTTTCTGGGCCTCGGCGATGATGTGGAGGGCAATCGTGGTCTTTCCGGAAGATTCCGGCCCATAGATCTCGATTACCCGGCCGCGGGGCACTCCGCCAATTCCCAGCGCCAGGTCGAGGGCCAGGCTGCCGGTCGGAATAATATCAACGCCCACGGTGGCCGGCCTTTCTCCGAGGCGCATGATCGAACCCTTGCCGAATGCCCTTTCAATCTGCGTCATGGCTAATTCCAGGGCCTTAGCTTTCTCGTCGCTCAATTTTTACTCTCCTTTCCTAATAGTGACTCAGCACCCAACAGAAAAAGAGGTACAATAACTAAACACAAATTAAGGCAGTTGCGACTTATAATGGGCTGAATCAGGTGCTGGAGAACATCATTGCCGCACCCGCGCCTTAGTACCCGACCAAGAGGGCACCCCGGTGCGGGCACCCGCTGGACCCGGCGCCGCTTACTGGCGCGGGGCTTACCTTAAAACACTAATTTCAGGATAGTTTACAGGGACCTGGTTTGTCAATCTAATATCTGAGAATTTCTCTATTTATTAACTTGGCTTTGAATTCATGGAAGGACTGTGGATGATAGCTGGGGCCCGCCGGGCTCAACCGGCTCTCCATCAAGGAAAGACCAGGCGCCGTAAAACTGCCGATGTGGCCAAAGGAAGGTGTTTGCTGCAGCCGGGCGATCTGGCTGTCCACGCGATCCGGGGAACGAAACCGTCCCAGGGTAATGTGCGGGTGCCACCGCCGGTCGCGGGGATAACCTCTTGCAGACAGGCAGTCATCCAGATCTCTCCACAACTGCCGCAGGGCCTCCAGCTCCCCGCCCAGGCCCACCCAGAGCACACTGGGGTGCTTGGGGTTGGGAAACATGCCCCAGCCCCCGAGCGACAGGGTGAAGCACTCCCTGTCAGCCAGGGCTTGCAACTGGGCGTCGAGGTTGCAGATATCACCCGGAGCGATGTCCCCCAGGAACTTGAGAGTGAGGTGATAGTTGCTCTCCGGCACCCACTTGACATCAAGCGACAGTCCCTGCAGGGGCAGGGCCAGTTCATGGAGCGCCGACCTCAACTCCTGGGGCAATTGAATGGCTATAAAAGAACGGATCCCGCGCTCTGCGATGCTAATCATCCCCGTGTCCCCACACATTAATGATCGATCAGATATCTCCGCAGCAAGTCGATAGCCTTTTTGGAAGCCATGGTTTTAATCAGACCACGGCTCATCCGGGGCAGAAAGATCTTGGAGGCGGACTGCCCATCCGGCGTTGCCAGGCCTGCATAGACCGTTCCCACGGGAAGCTCGGGAGTGCATCCGGCAGGGCCGGCGATGCCGGTGGTGGCAATCCCGAAATCCGCCTCCAGGGCCGTGCGGGCGCCAGCCGCCATGGCCATGGCAGTCTGCTCGCTGACAACGCCAAAATTATCGATGGTCTCCTTGTTGACGCCTAACAGTTTTTCCTTGATCTCGCTATTATAAGCAACGATGCCGCCGCGGAAATAGTCGGAGCTGCCTGGCACGTCAGTCAAATAGTGGGCCGCCAGGCCCCCGGTGCATGACTCCGCGGTCGCCACCGTCTGATGCTGCTCCTTTAGCAGGGCGCCGGTAATGGCAGGCAGTGTGTCCTCCCCCATTCCGTAGAGATCGGTTCCCAGCAGGTTCTGCAGACTGACTGACAGGTGGTCCAGCAGTGCCCTGGTCTCATGCTCGGCGCCGACAGCCTTGATGGTTATGTGCACTTCACCGGCTCTGGGGTAGAAGCCAAACCCGACACCCGTCTCCCGGGTGGCATCCAGGAGGCGGCGCAGCCTTTCCATGACATCCGATTCTCCGATGCCATATATTTTGAAGACGCGTCTCTGCTGCCGGTCCAGGGAGTTGGCCGGATAGCGCCGCTCCAGGTATGGCTGCACCAAGTCCAGCCACATCCGGCGCAGTTCATGGGGTGGGCCGGGCAGGACGATGATCGCTGCCTCATGATGCTCGACGATAATGCCGCAGGCAGTCCCCACTGAGTTGGGAACTGCCTGCGCATGATAGGGCAGATATGCCTGATTGATGTTGGCAGGTGGCGTCGACTTTCCTCTCTGCTCAAACAGCTGCTGAATCTCCAGCCATAGTTCCGGCCTGAATTCCAGCGGGCTGTCGATCGCCTTGGCCAGGGCCTCCCTGGTGATGTCATCAGGTGTGGGGCCAAGGCCGCCTGTCAGGATAACGATCTCCGCCGCGCCAAGGGCGCCTTGAACTGCCCTGGCGATCCGGTCGGTCTCATCGCCGACGGTGGTAGCCCTGATCAGGTCGTAACCCAACGACCGGATCTGATCGATGATAAAGGGAGTGGTGGTGTTTTCGACATCACCGCTCAGTAATTCATCGCCGATGGCGATAATTTCTGCCTTGTGCATGATCCCTGTCTCCGAACTAATTTAGGCGCCTGTCTTGCAAGTACCGCCAGCCTGTCCCGAATGCGGCGCTATATGTCCGGGACGACCGGACTAATTTAGTGCCTGCTGTTCAAGTTTAGCCTGTTCGATATGCTCCTGTAAAGTGGTTCCCGAAATATATTCCTGCTCGACCAACAGGCTCGAGATCTCCTTCAGAGTATCCAGATGGCCGTTAAGCATGCCGGCCACCTCTTTCTCCTGCTGCTGAACGATCTCCTGGATGGCCTGGTGGAGCACATCCTTGG
>PKYJ01000007.1 GCA_003132605.1 Peptococcaceae bacterium
GGTCACCTTCTCCGGGGGGGAGCCTTTCGAGCTGGCGGCGGTCTGCGCCCTGCTGGCCGAGCAGATCAAGACTTTGGGCCTGGATATTGTTACCTACACCGGGTATACTTTTGAAGAACTGCAAACCAAATCCACCGCGGACAAGGATGTGAAACGGCTGCTGGAGGCTACGGATATACTCATGGACGGACCATTTATAGCTGAAGAACGTGACTGGGATCTGCCCTTCAGGGGCTCGCGCAACCAGCGCCTAATTCTGGTACATGAGTCTCTGACAGCAGGAATGGCGGTCCAGGCCGGCGCCTGAGCATTAAGGGAGAGAAAAGATGGAATTTGAGCTGCAATCGGCGCCGGGAACGGTGCCTTACCTGACTTTACCCGGCTTCGGTGGTGACCAGGGCAATCAAATGGTGCGCCTGGTCTTCACCACGCGCCGCGGCGGGGTCAGCACTGGGCCTTACGCTGAGCTGAACCTGGGTATGAGCGCGGGTGACGACCCCGAACGGATGGCCGAGAACCGGAGGTTGCTTTGCAGTACGCTTGGCCTGGATGTTGACCGGCTCTCCATCGTCAAACAGGTCCATAGTGACCGCGTGGTGGTTGTCGATGAAGATCGGAACAGCGACAGTCCGGTCAGCGAGGCGGATGCCCAGGTGACTGCCACCCCGGGCATTCCCCTGTTCGGGCTGTTTGCTGATTGCCTGGCGGTCTGCCTTTATGACCCGGTGAATGGCGTCATCGGGCTGGCTCACGCCGGCTGGCGCGGCACGGTGGCGGGGATCGCCAGGAAGACGGTTGTGGTGATGGCAGAGAAATTTGGTTCCCGTCCCGAAGACTGTCATGCTGCCCTGGCGCCGGCGGCGGGGCCATGCTGTTACGAGGTGGGGGATGAGGTGGCCGAGGCTGCCCGGGCGGTTTTCCCAGCGGGTTGGAACGTCTTGCGGCCGCGAAGCGGGGATGTCTGCATAAACGGACGAACGCCCGAAAACCAGGGAAAGTGGACATTTGACCTCTGGTCAGGAAACACCGGGTGGCTCCAGGAGGCAGGATTGAAGCGGGAAAATATCATCATCAGCCGGTTTTGCACCATCTGCCGGCAGGATCTGTTCTTTTCCTACCGGGGCAGCGGCGGTCGCGCCGGGAGGATGGCGGCCCTGATGGTGTTATGTTAGTTTTGCCATTCGATATGCGACACTGCTTTTTTATGGTCCGGCTTGGAAAAACTAGACATTACAATAAGCTGAAAAAATTTAAGCGTCCGTCAAGGACAGACCGCTCAATGGGAAATACTAAGTAAAAATCCAGCGAAGGGAGATGCGGGCACGATGGCTTGCAAAAGCGGCGGGGACTTGAAAACCCTGGCTGTGGTGGTCAGCGGCATGACCTGCAACCACTGCAAAAAAGCTGTTGAAGATGCGGTGTCCGGGGTGGACGGAATCAGCAGCGCCAGCGTTGATCTTAATAAGGGCTTACTGATGGTTGTTTACGATCCGGAGCTGGTTGATTTCACCAAAATCCAGGATGCGGTGGTCAGGGCTGGTTATGGTGCAAGACAGGGCTGATGGACAGATAAAGGCCAATAACAGGAAAAAAAGAATGGAAAGAGCCGGTCTGGCTAAACGCGCCCGGATCTGGATCGGACGTATCCTGCTTATGGCTGTGGTTCTACTGGTACTGGTCTGGCTTGGCAACCAGGCCTATGTTTTTGGTGTGTCCGAGGCGATCAGGACGGAAAGCGCAGAGTGGTCCGAACTGTCCGTTACTTATAAGGGGCAGGCCATAATCATGCGCAACGAAACCGTGGTTACGGCGCCGGCTTCCGGCAGCGTGGCCTGGTTGGTTACAGAGGGCACCAGGGTTCATATCGGCTCCCCGGTGGCCCGGATCAGCGGCGCCGTGAGCCCTGAAAAAGAGCAGGGATCCGTGGAAGTAAAGAGCCCGGCAGCAGGAATAGTCAGTTGCCACCTGGATGGTTGGGAGGGTATACTCGCTCCGGCCAACTACCAGCGGATGGACCTGTTCACGCTGTTCAACTCGGTCAGGCCAAAACCCTTGGAAGCTCCGCCCCAGGAGGTCCAGAGCGGCAGTCCGGTTTTCAAGATCGTCGACAACCTGGTCGATCCCTACTTTCTGGTCAAGCTTGACGGACAGCCTGTGGACCTGGCAATTGGCAGCAGCGTAGACCTGGAGTGGGACTCTGGCGGAACGGGGCAGGGCAGGGTCATCGGGCTGCAATCCAGGTCGGGAACATGCATTGCGATTGTAGATGTCAGCCAAGCCACCGGGGACGCCTTCAGTGCCCGCGCCCTCGATGTCAAGCTGATTAACAAGAAGTGCGAGGGAATCGTGATTCCCACCCAGGCCCTAGTCAATCAGGGCAGCGAACAGGGGGTTTACACCAAGACACCGCTGGGCATCAAGTTCGTCAGAGTCGAGGTGATCGGGACCCTGGGGGATAGGGTGGCCGTGCAGGGAGTTCAGACGGGTACGGATGTTGTCACCAACCCCGGCCTAGTCAAGAGGATCAATCGGGAAATTTAACCTTTTCCACAGATGACTACCCGCTC
>PKYJ01000137.1 GCA_003132605.1 Peptococcaceae bacterium
AGAGCGGGTAGTCATCTGTGGCGAAGTCATGCGTCCGGCATCAGGCCGGGTTGGTCATGGTATATTTATGCCTCCGTGGGAGATATTAGTAACAAAAACGGAGGCTGAACCGGGTTGGGAAAGTGGCATCAACTAGCCATCATCCTTGTCTTCATGCTGCTGTTGACAGCCGGATTGGACTATACCGGACGCAACATGTATCACGCCTTGGGGGGAGGCAGGAAATACTATGCCTTCCTGCTTCCGGACCTGGGTGACAGCCAGGTGGTCTTCTGCGGGCACGCCTATACCGATTACCAGGTGGAGAACCTCTGGGACCGCCGGAAGGCGGCCATGGAAGGTCTCTTGCAGGCCGTGCCGCTGGATTGGCTGAAAAAGGTCTTTCATGCCCTTGAGAGTCGCCTGAGACTGTGATGAAACACTGATCGCCAGCCACTATTCGCCCAAGCTTTTCTTACAAGGCATGACGTGGTAATATCTATACGTTGGATGCCTTTATTATTTTTTTAAGGAATGGGACATGCATCTTAAGGAATGGAGACACGCCTCGTCGAGAAAAGCCCCCCGAGGAATGTCTCCGATGAATGTCTCCAAGGAGAATATGATGCCTGAAACAAGCGCCAGGGGGCGGCTGGCCAGGGCAGCCCTGCTGCTCACCACCGCAATGATCGCCTCACGGCTCCTGGGTTATATGCGGGACGCCATGCTTTACTCCCTGTTCGGGATGGCACGAATTACCGACTGTTATCAGGCAGCCTTCTCGGTGCCGGACTTTACCTACAATATACTGGTCGGCGGCGCCCTGGCATCTGCCTTCATCCCGGTGTTCGGCGGCTATCTGGCCACCGGCCAGGAGGACGAGGGCTGGTATGTGGCCAGCAGCCTGTTCAACGCGATCTTCCTGATCCTGGTGATAGTGATCTCCTGCGGGGAGATCTACGCTCCCCAGTTCGTGCGCATCCTGGCGCCGGGCTTCAGCTCCGATGCCATCGCCCTGACCGCCCAGCTGACCCGGATCATGTTTTTCCAGACCCTGTTCATGGGTCTGGCCGGGATCATGATCGGCGTCCTGAACTCCTACAAGCGGTTTACCGGCAACGCCCTGAGCATCATGCTCTACAACGTCCCGGTGGTCCTGGTCGGCTTCTACCTCCTGCATCACCAGGTACTGCTCAACGACCCCGGGCACGCCATCACCTATTATTCGATGGGGGTGATGGTGGGGGCGGCGATCAGTCTGCTGGTCCAGGTGCCGTCGCTGCTGCGCCTCGGCATGCGTTACCACCCGGTCCTGAACCTGCGCCACCCGGGGGTGAAGCTGTTCGGTCTCCTGGTGTTTCCGGTGCTGATCAGCCAGTCGGTTACTTACTTCAACACCTTTGTCACTCAGTACCTGGCTTCCAGCCTGCCCGGCGGCGAACTGTCAGCCTCCAAGATTGCCCTGCGCATCATGATGCTCCCGCTCGGGCTGTTTGCCACATCCATCGGTGTCGCCATCTTCCCCACCATGACCGAACAGGCTGCCCAGGGCCGGTGGAACGAGTTCCGGCGGTCTATCTCCCTGGGGGTGCGAATCACCAATTTCCTGACCTTTCCGGCGGCGGCGGGACTGGTCGCCCTCGGCCTGCCGATCACCCGGCTGTTCTTCCAGTTCGGGAAGCTCACCCCCCAGGACGCCACCCTGGCCTCGACTGCCCTGTTCTTCTACTCCTTCGGGATTATCGGCTACTCCGCAGAGATCATGCTGACCAGGGCGTTTTACGCTATCAAGGATACCCTGACCCCGGTGCTGGTCACGATCGGAATGATTGTTCTGGATGTCGTTCTGAGCATCCTGCTGGTGAAGCCGATGGGCCTGGGCGGCCTCGCCCTGGCCTACTCCGCGGCCGGGTTGGTCGAGATGATCGCTCTGCTGCTGATCCTCAGGATCAGGCTCGGGCACATGGACGGCAAACGCATCCTGTCGTCGGGGATTGGGACGATTGTCTCGTGCATTGTCATGGGCATCGCCTGCTACTTTACGGCAGATGGTCTGCAGCGGCTGCTCGGGGTGACCCATAAGCTGTCCCAGGTGGCCGCAGTGGGTGGCAGCATCGCTGTCGGTATCGTGATCTACTTTTTCGTGGCCTATCTGCTGCGGATGGAGGAGGTACAATTCACCCTGGAGATGCTGGGGCGGCGCTTCCGTATCCGCCGGGCACGCCCAGCTTAGCGGTTGGTGGTTGGCGGTCGGAGAGCAAATTGGACGACTAAAATGGGGTACATCATGATAGAACAGCAACTGATCCGCAACTTCTGCATCATTGCCCATATCGACCACGGCAAGTCCACGCTGGCCGACCGCTTCCTGGAGGTCACCGGCACAGTTGATCCGCGCCAGATGATGGACCAAGTGCTGGACCAGATGGATCTGGAGCGCGAGCGGGGGATCACCATCAAGCTGCAGCCGGTACGCATGCACTACCGTGCCCGGGATGGCCGGGAGTACATCCTGAACCTGATCGACACCCCGGGCCACGTGGACTTCAGCTACGAGGTCTCCCGGAGTCTGGCTGCCTGTGAGGGGGCGATCCTGGTCGTGGACGCCACGCAGGGGGTGGAGGCCCAGACCATCGCCAACGCCTACCTGGCGGTGGAGGCCGGACTGGAGATCATTCCGGTGATCAACAAGATCGACATCCCGGTGGCCGAGCCGGACCGGGTTGCCCAAGAGATCGAGGATGTGCTCGGACTCAAGGCGAGCAGCGCTCTGCGTGTCTCCGCCAAGGAGGGCTGGGGTATTGAGGACCTGCTGGAGGCGGTGATCGAGCAGATCCCTCCGCCTGATGGTGATGCCAAGAAGCCGCTGCAGGCGCTGATCTTCGACTCGCAATTCGACTCCTACAAAGGGGCGATCTCCTACGTCCGGGTCTTTAACGGCAGCGTCAGGCGCGCCCTGGAGATCCAGATGATGTCCACGGGCAAGAACTTCGAGATCGGTGAGGTGGGCATCTTCACTCCGGCCATGCAGCCGGTGGCGGAGCTCGGCCCCGGTGAGGTCGGCTACCTGGCCGCCAGCCTGAAGAATGTCGAGGACACCCGCGTCGGTGACACCATCACCGGGGCCGCCAAACCGGCCTCGGAACCACTGCCTGGCTACCGCCAGGTGCAACCGGTGGTCTACTGCGGCATGTACCCGGTGGAACCGGAAGACTACGAGAACCTGCGCACCGCCCTGGGCAAGCTGAAACTGAACGACGCCTCCTTCCAGTACGAGCCGGAGACATCCGTTGCCCTGGGTTTTGGTTTTCGCTGCGGATTTCTCGGACTGCTGCACATGGAGATCGTGCAGGAACGGCTGGAGCGGGAGTACGACCTGGACCTGGTGACTACGGCGCCGAATGTCATCTACCGGGTCACTCTACGCAACGGCGAGGTGACGACCATTGACAACCCCGCCAACTGGCCGGCGCTTGGCGAGGCCTTACAGATCGAGGAGCCTTTCGTAGAGGCCACGGTGATTACACCGGCGGAGCACCTGGGGGCGGTGCTCCAGTTGATGCAGGAGCGGCGGGGCGAGTATAAAACATTGAGCTACCTGTCTCCTCAGCGGGCACAGGTGGTCTACGAGATGCCCCTGGCGGAGATCATCTTCGACTTCTTCGACCGGTTGAAATCACGCACCAGAGGCTATGCGTCCCTGGCCAGCGAGGTGACCGGCTACCGGCCATCGGAGCTGGTGAAGCTGGACTGCCTGGTGCACGGCGAGCCGGTGGACGCCCTGTCGCTGATCCTGCATCGCGACCGCGCCTACGACACCGGGCGCC
>PKYJ01000073.1 GCA_003132605.1 Peptococcaceae bacterium
GAGCGGGTAGTCATCTGTGGTGACTGCCCCCCACCCCATCTGGGCAGCAGACATGCTGCACAAAACAGTAAAGCCCGTCCTCAAAGGGACGGGCTTTTGCTCCCGCGGTACCACCCTGGTTGACCTATAAGGTCCAACTCCAGTCCCCTTTAACGGAGGGGTTCCGTCCTTGCTTACTCGATCGCTCTTTCAGCAGGCTTCTCTGAGGCGGCTTTCGGTGCTCTACCCTGCCGGTCTTCCACCATGCAACCGGCTCTCTGAAAAAGCAGGAATCACCTACTCTTCCCCTTCATCGAATCAGATCTTGAATTAATTAAAGTTAGTTTAGCAAACAACATCGTTGTTGTCAATAGGCAATCGCGAACGATTAAATTTGTGGCGGGACAGCCTGTTCCAGTTGCCTCTTGATCTGTCTGGCAATCTCACGGTAACCGGTCAGACTGTTATTCACCGTGGCTACTCTGATCCCGTCCCTTCGGCACAGGAACTCTTTGAGAGCGTTTTCCGTCCTCTGGTACCCGCTTTCTTCCACGGCAATCTTCAGCGATGGGAGATAGTAATCGAAATAGATACCGTTATACCGGTGCCGTTTCCATACGGTTTCACGGGGGAAAAGCAGATCGAGGGCACGCTCTACCCTGTCTTTGCTGGCCACTCCTGCGGCATCGGCATCATGCCCGTTTTGCCGTGCTTTAAGATCACTGCTGCCTGCATGTTTGCACATTTCGTCCAAAAGTTTGTTGAAACCGCTGAAACCATTCAAAAGCCTCTGATCCGGTATCCTCTGGTTTACCAGTTCCTTGACGGCGGTTTCCACGTATTCAGGATGGGGGCCGATGAATTGCTCCAATAAATCGAAAAGCTGTGCCACCAGTTGGCATCCTTCATTGAAGCTTTGCCGGGCATCCTGTGGGTTTCTCAGTTGAGCAGCAACCAACAATTCGATCAGGTGATCGATTTTTGCCAGTATCTGCTCTCCGAGCATCTTTTCGTTGGAGATAGACATTTCCTCACCTGCCTTGATCGGATGTCGGACACCGAAAGTCAGAATCAGACCCGGACCGTATCCAACTCCCGGCTAACCCTGTTAATTCTACCTTTAGACTTTATATGCCAGTCCAGTTTTCCATATGCCTAAACAAGAAGCCCTGGATGTCTCCATCCGGGGCTGGTAAATCTCAATATGCTTGCATGTCTTTTATCTCAGGTATCTGGTCGGAATGTTTTTCCGACTTCTGACCTCCGGTTTCAGACCTCCAAGAATCCGCAGGCCTTTCCTGCCGCAGCCTTGGCATGTCCGATGGTCTGGGGGATATCCTTCGGTCCCTGGCACACACCGGCCAGGAAGATTCCCTGCTGGCTGGTGACCATGGACTCCTCCCCGGAATCCCCGGCTAAAAAGCCGTAATCATCCAGTCCTAGGCCAAGTTTCTGCGCCAGCTCGCCGCTGCTGGCAGACGGCGTGATCGCCAGCGAGAGGACGATCAGGTCGTACTTGTCCTCCAATGCTTTACCGCTCAGGGAATCGGTATAGCGTACGGTCAGGCGGTCATAGGGAAAACCGTAGATCCTCGAAGGAATCGCCCTGACAAACTTGACCTTGTCAGACTCCCTGAGGTCCTTGTCAAAATCGGCAAAACCCTTGCCGAAGCTCTGAAAATCCATGTAAAAAATATCCAACTCGACCTCCGGCAGTTCGCTGCGAATCAGCTTGGCCAGCTTGGCCGCATACATGCAGCAGACCCTGGAGCAATAACCGTTGCCGATCGACAGGTCGCGGCTACCGACGCACTGCACAAAACCGATCTTGTTGATGCCCGGCCCGAAGGCAGCGGTCAGACTTCCCTTTTCCTTCAAGGCCTTCTCCAGATCAAGACCAGAGATGACGTTCTTCTCCAGGCCGTAGGCAAACTCGCTTCTCCTGCCTAAATTGTAAGGATCGAAGCCGGTGGCCACAATCACTGCCTGGCACTCCAGCGCCACGTCCTGACCGTCGCTGGCAACGGTGGCCTTGAAACCGTCTTTATTCTTTGAGAACTCCTTGACCGTGGCATTGCGGAAAACCTGGATCAAGGGCTCCTGGGCAACCTTATCCTTCTGCTGCAGAACCAGGCAGGCGGCACACCGGTTGCATTCATCGGTAGCCTTGCAGCAATACTCAGCCGCCCTGCCGCCAATATCCGCTCCCTTCTCGACCAGGAAGACCTCCACTTCCCGTGCTGCCAGGTCGAGGGCGCTGGTCATACCTGCGGCTCCGGCACCAATCACTAGTGCCTTCTTTCTTTCCAAATTAACCCCTCCAATTCAGGTCTCAACTGCTATGCCAGCTCCGGGATATAGTTATCGACACCTGACTTTTTCCATAAAGCCTTGATCTCATCGCTTATCGGCGCCGGATTGTCATGGAAAGCAGCGAAAGGCCTGGGCAGGAGACCGGCTTTCTGCACGACCAGTGGCACGACTTCCTCCCAGGCCACGGCCATGATGTGCACGCCTGCAACTCCTTCCATCTGCTGGCACCGCTTGATATAATCCACCGTCAGGTCCAACGCCCCTATCTTACCATTGGAAGCGGTTTCCAGGTATTGGCAGAACTCTTCCGACACCAGCATCCCAGGCACGCCGTGCTGCATGTACCGGGCCATCTTCGGTGACTTGACCGGCATCAGTCCAGGGCTGATATAGATCCGCTTGTGCAGGCCGCGTTCCCTGACCTTTTCCATGAACAGCTCGAAGCGTTCCATGTCCAGGATGCACTGGGTCTGCACGAAGTCGGCGCCGGCCTCGATCTTCTTCTCCAGGCGCACCGCCCGGAACTCGAAGGGGTCGCCGAAGGGGTTCTCGACGCACCCGATGAAGAACTTGGGATTGTTCTTGCACTCCTCACCGCACTCGAAACAGCCCTCGTCCCGGAGCTTTTTCACTATGCCGATCAGTTGGATGGAGTCCACATCGTAGACGCCCTTGCAGCCCGGGTGGTTGCCGAACGCCTGATGGTCGCCGGTCAGGCAGAGCACGTTACGCACCCCGTGCGCATAGGCGCCCAACAGGTCGCTCTGCATGGCCAGCCGGTTGCGGTCGCGGCAGACCATCTGCAGATTGGGCTCAAGTCCCATTAGGACCAGCTTGACAGCCGCCGCCCAACTGGAGAGACGGGTGACGGCGGTCTGGTTGTCAGTCAGGTTGATGGCATCGACCCGCCCTTTCATCCCCGTACCGTACATCTCGACGTGATGGAAGCTCGCCTCCTTGGGTGGGCCGACCTCACCGGTGCAGACAAATTGGCCTGATACATAGGTTCTTTCTAGGGCACTGCCTGATTTCAGGTTGCCTTCGGGTTTGCTGTTAGCTTCTGTCAAGGGTCAGATCCTCCCTTACATAAGTTCTCGGGCCCTTGGCGCGCAGCCAGTTCTTCGCCGGGATGATCTCGCTCATCTTGTCCAGCTGGCCGAGTGCCGACAACCGATCATAGATCAACTGCCAGCCGCATGGAATATCCTCTTTTACAGGGGCTGACACTTCGCACTTCCCGAACTGGGAACCTCCGCAGGGTCCGTTCAACAGGCTCTTGGAGCAGCGGGCGATCGGGCAGATGCCGCCGGTCTTGTCGAGGACGCAGTCGCCGCAGGCGAAGCACCGCTCTTCCCACCTGCCGACGTCAATGTTGGCGCCCAGCATCAGGGTGTTGACACCGGGATAGATGGGAGTTAAGGGGTACTTCTCACCCAGGTACTGAATCCCAATGCCGCAGGCGAGAGACACTATGGCATCGACTTTCCCAACGTTTTCCAGGAACTTGGCGTTGTATTCGGCATCGCACTGCCGTTCTTCCGTCTGCTCCAGGACCTCGAGGGCATTGCCGTCCTTGCTGCGAGCCATCCGGATCTGCGAAGCCAGGATGCCGACCTCCTTCTCGCCACCGGTCAGGCAGACCGTAACACACCCGCGGCATCCGGCGATCAGAACCTTCTTATAGGGCGCTATCATCTCAAGGATCTTCTCAACTGGTTTTCCTTCAGCAACGATCATTTACTTTACCACCTTCCCCGGGTTTGTTCCAGATTGGCGGATCTTCTCCGCCATCGCCTTCACTGCCGTGTTAAACTGGTTACCCTGATTGGCTGCCACATGCACGAAATCGATGCGTTCACCCAACCCGATCTGGTTCAGGATCTTCTGGGTGCGCTCCTTGCGCTGCTCGGCCCGGTCGTTGCCCCAGACGAACTTGCAGTTTTCCTTGTGGCAGACACACAGCATCACACCGTCGGCGCCGTTTTCCAGGGCCTTGAGCAGGTAGATGATGTCGATCTTTCCGGAGCAGGGAACCTCCACTATCTGTAAATCCTTTTGCAACTCGGGATCCAGAGTTTTAGCAAACTCCGAGGCCAGAAATCCGGAATTCTCGCAGGCATAGGCCACGATCCGGGCCGGTTGTTTGACCTCGAAGAGGATCTCCTGGTCTGAATAGAGCGGCAACTGGATCGCCTTGCCCGGGCATTCAGCGGCGCACACCCCGCAGCGCTGGCAGGCCAGGGGATTCATGCGGGCCGCAGAATAGTACATGTTATTGTATTCCTCACCGTGGACGATCTCGATCGCATGGTGGGGGCAGCAGCGGTAACAGGTCAGGCAGACTGCGCATTTCTCCGCATCCACCTTCGGCTGCAGGCTCGGCACCGATACCTTGCCCTTGGCAAAAGCGGAGACCTCGGCAAGCACGGCTTCGATCTCGTTGTAGAGATCGGTGCCATGGATTGGTCCGTGGCAACTGCCGACAAAGAAGATCCCGGCCCGGTTCGATCTGATCGGCAGAAAATGAACATTATCCTTCTGGAAGAAGCCTCCCGGGCCCGTCCTGATATCCAAGATCTCCGCCAACTCCAGGGTTCCCGCCGCGGGCACGAAATCCTCCGCCAGTACGATGTAATCTGCGACGATCTTCACCGGATCGGAGAGGAACGGCTCACGATACTTGAAGGCTATCCCCGAGGGAAACCTGACGATCTGGAACTCTCCGGTATACTTCAAAAAGTTGACGCCCTTTTTACGAGCCAGTTCATAATCCTGCTCCAGGCCGTCTGCGCATACCTTCATATCCTCATAGAGGACATTGACCTCGGAGGCGCCCTCCCCCTTCAAGTCTAAGGCGGCCTTCAACACTGCGGCAAAGGAGAGCAGCGAATCTTCGTCAGCCATCCCCAGGGCGAAGCTGACCTTCTTACCTGCATAATCCTTGCCTGAATTGATGAACTGGGAAAGAGAGAGGATGTCGGCACCCAGTTCAATCCCGCCGTACTTGCTCTTGTCATACTGGGGCACAGCCCCGAGCGCCAGCACGATCGCTCCGAAGTCCTTCTTGACGGCCTGGCCGTTTTCCAGCAAACGTACTGTAAAAGCGCCCGGAAAGCCATCCAGCCCGATCACCCTGGTTCCCACATTATCGATCTGGACCACCGGCTGGCTCTTGGCAATCGCCGTGGCTGCCGCAGCCGCCTCGCTGCCGGCGCCGATCACCAGGACATCCGGGGTTACGGCCAGTTCTTCATACCCGATCTCGGCCCGCAGGTGCATCTTACCCAGGGCGTTGTTTGCCGCCGCAACGGCGGCCTCGGTGGAGTCAACCGCTCCCAGATCCACAAATTCCACGTTGTAGCGGTTGATGCCCTTCTCGTCCGCCAATTGCAGGAACTGGCGCATGATGAAGGGATCGACGCAGGCGGCTATCACCAGGCGATTCAGGGAGTACTTGTCGATCTCGGCGCCGATCTTTTCCTGCTCTAGCTTGCCGCAGAGCACGTCCGTCGCCCTGATATAATCAAAACCCGCCTGGCTCTGAATGACAGTTTTGGCCTTTTGCAAATCAACCTTTTTGGAAACTTTACCGTCACAATCACATAGGTAAATTCCAATTCTTATATTTGTTATTTGTTCAGTCATTAGGTTTCCCCCTGAAAGTAAAACTTCGAAACCACTCCCCGATCACGTCAAAAATGTAGCCTTAGTAGGGCCCCATCCAGATGATGGGGCCCTACCAGGCCCTAGTCAACTATCTCTGCCGGAACACCTTCACGTAAGAATCACAGTATATCGATTTGTTCAGCAGCATTTCGGCGGTGGCAATGGATTCCACCATGGTCTCATCGTTGACGTCGATGATCGCCGAATCCAGGCCGGCGCAGATCGCCATCACCACGTAGGTCCGGTTGACCAGTGACCGGTCTATGGTGTTCTGGGACACGTTGCTGAGACCCAGGGTCGTATGCGGCGCCGGATCGCAGAGTGTCCTGATCTGCCGAATGGCCTCCAGCACCTCGGGGGCGTGGGCCTGGGCGACGTTGCAGGGCAGGATCAGCGGGTCGATAAACAGGCTGTCAGTCGGCACCCCGAACTCGTCGGCCGCAGCCACCAGCTCCATGGCATGGGCGACACGGGCGTCAGCGCTCAGGGGAATACCGGACTTGTCCATGGTCAGGGCGACGATGCCAGCGCCGTACTTGACCGCCATCGGGAAGACTCGCTCGATCTTCGCCCGCTCGTTCGGGCAGGAGTTGATCAGCGCTCCAGGCTTATTGACGGCTTGGAGTCCGCCCTCGATGGCGTCATAGTTGGTGGCGTCGAAGGCGATCGGCACATCGCTGACTTCCGAGATAATTTCGGCCATCCACTTCATCGACTTGGCCCGGTCAGCCGCTGTCGGGCCGACGTTGAGGTCGAGATATGCGGCGCCGGCCTGGGTCTGCTTGACCGCCCAATCCTGGATCGGCTTCGGGTCGAACTTGGCCACGGCCTCGCCGATGTCCTTGAACATACCGTTGATGCGTTCACCAATCATGTAGAAAGCCATCTGCTTTTACCTCCCCTTTTATGGTCTATTTTTTCTAAAAAACGCCTTAGTACTTGTTCGGCACCATCAGGACATCGATCTGCTTCTTGACCATCTTGACAGCCTCAGGATGCCTCATAAGCACCAGGTCGCCGCCGGCCTGCAGCAGAGCGGCAGCGGTCATGGCCTCCCACATGATGCCGCGGTCCTTCTGATCGCCCCAGCCCGGGCCTGCGTCCTCGTTGGCCGCATTCGGTTCCTTGGCGCGCCATGCCTCGGGGCCGGCCAGGCAGACCACCGGCAGGGCCATCAGCTTGTCACCGATGAGAGCGCCCCAGCGGGCTCTCTCCATGATGGAGTAGGAATATTCGATGCCGTAGCCGAGACCGCCGGTCAACGGGTCGTTGATCACCTTGTCGATAGGCACACCCATCTCAGTGATCATGATGTTCAACTGCTTCAGGATGTTGATATCCACCGGGGAGCGGCCGATGATGCAGTGCTTGCCCATCATGGCAGCGGCGGCGATACCGCGGTAGTTGTCCTTTTCTGCCACGCCCAGGGCGATGTTCTCGCCGGCCGCAGCCTCGGCCACCGCCTGCAGCACATCATTGTCCTTTTCCGGCTGGCCGGGGCCCTCGACCATCAACGGGACGCCGGTGGCAGCCAGCACGTCTTTGACTACCTTGGCACAATCCGCCGGGCTCTTGGAGTTCTCCAACTCGGTGTCCGCACCCCGCAACCGCAGGTAGATCACGTCCGCCCCGTACTTCTCGGCCTTCTTCGCCCAGGCTACCGGGTCGTTCCAGACGTCTCCGTAATACGGCTCAAAGGCTGAACTCCAGTCGGGCTTGATATCCCAGACTTCCAGGGCGATCACGGGACGGTTGGGCATCTCGCCCTCGTAGAACAGGAACGGCAGGGTCGAACTCCCGCCCAGCTTCACCGTATAGGCCCTCGTGCCACCCTGCTCTTTGGTGGCGCCGAGTATTACTTCCCGAACCGTGCCAGTAAACTTGTCCTTGTAAATTTCAACCGGCATAATGTACTCTCCTTTCTCAGTTAAAACGTAGTTTGTCAAACAATTTCATCGATGCGCTGACTGCGGGACTGTCAGCAGGGAGATCCATCAAGGGTTTCCCTTGCAGGTCGTATTCCGTTACCAGCGGATCGTCGGGGATCACCCCCAGCAGTTCGAGGCCGGTGGCCTCGATATCGCCCCTGAGCGGTTCCAGGTCAGCGATCCTGGTAACGATCAGGTAGGCAGCGCCGATCCCGATCTGGAGTCGCCTGGCCAGATCGTAGATCCGGCCGGCAGTCCGCACACCCTTTGCCGTGGCATCGGAGATCACCAGCAGGATATCGACGTTCTCGATCGTCTCCCGGCTGATGTGCTCCATGCCCGCCTCGTTGTCAATGACCATGTAGTCGTAGTTCTTGTCGAGGGACTCCAGGTGGCGCTTCAGGATCTCGCTCGGGAAGCAGTAGCAGCCCGGGCCCTGTGGTCCTCCCATTACCAGCAGATCGTAGTCCCTGGTCTCAATCAATGCCTGGTGCAGCTTCAGTTCGATGAACACATCCTTGGTCATTCCGGTCGGAACCTTGTTCTTCTTGACATCGGCCAGGATGTTGGCGATGGTGTCCTCCACCTCCAGGCCGAGGGCCTCGTTCAGAGTGGAGTTGAAATCCGCGTCCACCGCCAGGACCGAGCCCTTCCCGGTCTCCACCAGGTACCTGACCAGCATCGATGCCAGGGTTGTCTTGCCTGTTCCGCCCTTGCCCGCTACCGCAATGTGTTTCGACATATCCTGTCGCACCTCATCGGGGACATTCCTCGAAGAGGTGTGTCCCC
>PKYJ01000104.1 GCA_003132605.1 Peptococcaceae bacterium
GCGCCCAGAGGGCACCCGCCGGGTACCAGGCGCGGCGGAACCACTGCCCTTGAGAGAAGGCCGTGCCCGGTGATGGGGCGTGTTCTGTTCAAAAGCGTAGGCGATGCGCAGCAGCGTTCCCTCCGAAAAGACCGGCCCCATCAACTGGAGCCCCACCGGCAGGCCGCCCGTAAATCCGCAGGGAACGGAGATGGCGGGAATGCCGGCCAGGTTGACCGGGATCGTATAGACATCCGAGAGGTACATGGACAGAGGATCATCCGATCTCTCCCCCAGCTTGAAGGGGGGCGTGGGAGAAGTCGGGGAGACGACAATATCGAACTGGTCGAACAGGCGGCTGAAGTCATCCCGGATCAGCGTCCTGACCTTCAGGGCCTTCAGGTAGTAGGCATCGTAGTAGCCGGAACTGAGGGCATAGGTGCCCAGCATGATGCGGCGCTTGACCTCCGGCCCGAAGCCCTGGCTGCGGGTGTTCATGTACATCTCCATCAGGTCATACTCGCCACCGCCATCCGGCGTTGCCCGGTAGCCGTAGTGGACGCCGTCGTACCGGGCCAGGTTGGAACTGGCTTCGGCGGGAGCGATCAGGTAGTAGCAGGGCAGGGCATACTCAGCATGGGGGAAGGAGCACTCTTCAATGATGGCGCCCATCTCCGCCAGCTTGTCCAGAGATGCCTTCACCACCTCGCTCACACCTGCATCCAACCCATCACCGAAGAACTCCCGGGGGATGCCGATCCTGAGGCCGTTGATCTCCCCGGTGAGAAAGCTGGTGTAATCGGGCACCGGCATGGGCGCCGAGGTGGAATCCAAGGGGTCGTGGCCGGCGATCAGGTTGAGCACCAGGGCACAGTCACGGACGTCCTTGGTCATGGGGCCCACCTGGTCCAGGGAGGAGGCGAAGGCTACCAGCCCATAGCGGGATACCAACCCGTAGGTCGGCTTGAGGCCGACGATGCCGCACAGCGAGGCCGGCTGCCTGATGGAACCGCCGGTATCGGTGCCTAGGGCGTAGGGCGCCTCTCCGGCGGCCACCGCCGCTGCAGGCCCGCCGCTGGAGCCACCCGGCACGCAGCCCAGGTCCCAGGGGTTGCGGGTGGGGAAAAAGGCAGAGTTCTCCGTGGACGAACCCATGGCAAACTCGTCCATGTTCAGCTTGCCGGTGAAGACGGCGCCGGCCGCAGCCAGCTTTGACACCACCGTGGCGTTGTAAGGCGGTATGAAGTGCTCCAGCATGCGGGACGAGCAGGTGGTGCGAATGCCCCGGGTGCAGAGCACATCCTTCAAGCCGGCGGGGACCCCGGCCAGGTAAGGCAGGCTGTGACCCTGCCCGCGCTCCCTGTCAACCCTGCAGGCGGTCTCATAGGCCTGGTCCTCGGTAAGGGTGACGTATGCCTGCACATCAGGATCAACGTCGTGGATGCGCTTGAAGATCGCCCCCGTAACCTCCGCAGAGGTCATCTCGCCCCGCCGGAGCAGATCTGCCAGTTCATGAGCCGTCATATCATAAATTTCCATGCATAAAGCCTCTTTTCATACGCCAAAACCACAGCGTGAATTACCATGCCTTTTGAGAGGTGCGAGGTGTGAGGTAAGAAGTGAGATTCCGCTTGGATTGGCTCATCCAATGCCTTCGCGACCGCGCCCAGAGGGCACCCGGGGCGCCCAACCTCCCGCAGCCCGCGTCACAGTATGCGCGGTACCTTGAAGTAGCTTCCGTCCCGGTCCGGGGCGTTCTGAAGGACCTCTTCCTGTGTCAGGGTTGTCCCCCTCTGGTCCGGGCGGGAGACATTCTGCAGCGGTAAAACGTGGTAGGTCGGTTCAACCGCGGTGGTGTCCAACTGGTTGATCCGGTCCGCATATTCCAGGATGGAACTCAACTGGGCGCGGAAGCGCTCCTTCTCATCCTCGCTCAGGGCGAGGCGGGCCAGCAGAGCCACGTGCTCTACTTCCTTCATGCTGAGCTTCACGAACATCGCCACCTCAATGCGTGACCTGCATAAAAATCATGCCTAATTATAGCAGAAGCGCCAATACCCCGCAACTTGTATACAATCGCCAGGTAACGCCGCCCCGTGGCAACTTAAACCGTCTTTAAATCTGTTTGACATAATCCGGCTACATAGACGTCTGCGCAGTGACAGTTTAGACTGTTTTAAGCGTGGGCCGGAGGCCGGCTGGCTTGCGTCTCTGTCTTGACTGGCTGCGGCGCATCAGCAAATAGGCGAGCAGCAGGATCGGCGGTGTAACCCATTGCGTCATGGTAAAAAAGCCTAATCCCCAATGGGGGACAACATAGTTGATCAGAAACAGGGTGTTGTCCCGGACAGACTCCTCCACCACCCCACGCAGCAACTGGTGGTAGAAGATGAATGACCAGAACTGGTAGCCGACAGGCGGCAACTTGGCCTCTACGTAAAAATAGCGTATCAGGAGAACCAGCCCGATCGCCGAACCGATCGGTTGGGCCGGCCAGCGACCAAAGGCGAAGCCCGTCATCCGGCCCAGCACCTCCTGATTGGCGATGTTGGCTATTCTCACCAGAAAATAACCCATGGCCAGCCCCGGTACCGCCAGATCGGCCAACAGGTTGAAGTCCATCTTCTTTCTCCGCCCATACCACCAGCCAACCAGGATGCCCCCCAGCAGGCCACCGTGCCAGGCCAGGCCACCGTGCCAGATCTTAAAGACCTCCGGAAGGTCATGCACAAACCACTGCGGGTTGTTGGTCAGGACATAAACCAGGCGCGCCCCCACGATGCCGGCCACGATGACCAGGATGGACAGGTTGAAGAGGGCGTCCTCGTCCAGACCCCGGTCAACCCCCTTTCTCACCAGGTACCAGATCCCGAACAGGAAGGACAGCGCCATTGCGATCCCGTACCAACGCACTTCCACAGGACCGATTGCGAAGGCCACCGGATTCCAGTTTACCAGCACCCTGCCCACCTCTTTCTTTAAAGCATATTTCAACCACTATTTAACTCCCTCTGAACCAAAAAAGCCAGGATTTGGCGCCAAGCTTCAAAGGCCGGCCAGTCTCCTGAAGGCGTCCTCATCGAGGATCGGGACCGACAGTGACACCGCCTTGTCATACTTCGATCCGGGGTCCTGGCCGACCACCAGGTAGTTGGTCTTCTTGCTGACACTGGAAGCCACCCGGCCTCCCCGCTGCTTGATCAGGCCCTCGGCCTCGTCCCGGGTGAGGCTGGACAGGGTTCCGGTCAGCACGAACTGTTTTCCGGCCAGGGTTAGGTCTCCGGCCGTTGCGGGCGCTTTTTCCTGCCTCATCCGGACTCCGGCCATGGTGAGCTTCTGCAACAGGCTGCGAGCCTGCTCGCTGCCAAAATACTCGACGATGCTGGCCGCAATCTTGGGCCCGATCTCCGGGATCTGGGTCAACTGTTCTTCAGTGTCCGCAGCCATGGCCTCCATACTGCCGTGCCGGTCGGCCAGGATCTCCGAGGCCCGGATGCCGACGAAGCGGATGCCCAGGGCGAAAATCAGGGGAGCGAGCCCGCGGCCCCTGCTCTTGTCGATTGCCGCCAGAATGTTCTCGGCTGACTTGTCCCCCATGCGCTCCAGGGATGTCAGTTGTTCCTTGCCCAAACTATACAGGTCTGCCACATCCCGGACGAGGCCGGTATCCACCAACTGGTTGATCAGGGCCGGCCCAGCTCCTTCAATATCCATCGCCTTCCGGCTCACGAAGTGCAGGATCATTTCCTTGAGCTGAGCGGGGCAGGCAATCCCAGTGCAGCGGGTGGCCGCCTCACTTTCCAGGCGTATTACCTGGCTGCCGCATTCAGGGCAGACCTGGGGCATTTGGAAAACTCTCTCCTGTCCGGTGCGCCGCTCCTTGAGCACGCTGACCACCTCGGGGATCACGTCCCCGGCCCGCTGCAGCACCACATAATCCCCAATCCGCACGTCCTTGGCCCGGATCATATCCTCATTATGCAAGGTTGCTCTGGAAACGGTCGCCCCGCTCACCTGAACCGGTTCCAAAATCGCCGTCGGTGTGAGCACCCCGGTGCGCCCCACGCTGACGATGATATCTTCAATCCTGGTGACTACCTGTTCCGCCGGGAACTTGAGGGCAATCGCCCAGCGGGGACTCTTCGAGGTGCTGCCCAATCTCTCCTGAAGCTGCAAGCTGTTTACCTTGACCACCAGGCCGTCGATCTCGTAAGCCAGGGAATGTCTCCGTTCAGTCCAGGAGTTGCAGCAGGCGATCACCTCGTCAATGTCGCGGCAGTGCTGATTTTGCTCCTGCACCGAAAAACCCACCTGACGCAAGTATGACAGCACCTCTGCCTGGGTTGGCAATGGAGGCTCCGGACACACCAGGACCTGATACAAAAAAAGACCCAGGGTGCGTCTGGCGGTGACTTTGGGGTCGAGTTGGCGGATGGAACCGGCAGCAGCGTTGCGGGGATTGGCAAAGGGGGTCTCGCCGCGGCTGTCCCGTTCTTCGTTGAGGCGGACGAAAGCCCTCTTGGGCATGAACACCTCTCCCCGGACCACCAGCCGGTCAGGAGCGGCAGCGAGGCTGAGCGGCAGGACTCTGATGGTTCGGACATTGGTAGTCACGTCCTCCCCGGTCTGACCGTCCCCACGGGTCGCAGCCCGGGTAAAGAGCCCCTTTTCATAAGTCAGGACTACCGTGAGGCCGTCGATCTTGGGTTCGACCACATAATCCACCGCGCCATGTCCTCGATTGCGAGCGAAGCGAGTCGGGTGCCGCACGGAGGACATGGCGCGGTGGATTATGTGGTCGAACCCAAGATCGACGGCCTCACGGTAGTCCT
>PKYJ01000154.1 GCA_003132605.1 Peptococcaceae bacterium
CAGATGACTACCCGCTCTAATGCCACCGCTTCTACAAAGTGGTGGGATAAGAGCGGCTACGCCACTGTATTAACTGGCTCTAAGCCTTCAGTGGGGGAAGCAATCCCCCCACTGAAGCCAAGACCCAGTTGAAAAAGCTGCGGTGCTATAAGGGGATGACAACCCAACCAACTTCGGGCTAAAATGTTATGCTTTTAACTCTTTAGGCAGGCTGGCAGTTACTAAAAAGTATTTACAGCGATTTTCGCAGGGAGGCAAAGAGAATGCAAAACGGGGAGCAGCATAAGGCAGGACCATTTAATGAGTATGTTTCCAGAACGGTACAGGGTATGCCCTATTCGGGGATACGCAAGTTCTTCGATCTGATTGCGCAGACCGAGGGGATCATCTCTTTGGGCGTAGGCGAGCCGGATTATACCACGCCTGAAGTATTGAAGGATGCCTGTAAAGAAGCCCTGGACCAGGGACATACAAAGTATACCTCCAATAGTGGGACTCCTGAATTGCGAAGCGAGATCGCCTCGTACCTGGCAACCAGGTTCGGCCTCCGCTTTTCTGACGCATCGGTCCTGGTCACAGTCGGGGTCAGCGAGGGTATCGACCTGGCTCTCAGGGCGATCATCAATCCCGGTGACGAGGTCCTGATCGGCGAACCCTGTTACGTGTCTTATGCGCCGTGCGTCACTTTTGCCGGAGGCAGGCCGGTGATGGTGACCACCCGGGCTGAGGACGAGTTCCGCCTACGCAAGAAGCACCTCATAGCCGGGATTTCAGAGCGGACCAAAGCCATCCTGCTCTGCTATCCCAACAACCCCACCGGCGCCATTATGACCAGGGAAGACCTGGAGGAGGTAGCTCAGGTGGCCGAGGCCTACAACCTGCTGGTTATATCGGACGAGGCTTACGCCGAGTTGACCTATGGCGTTGAACACACATCAATCGCCAGCTTGCCGGGCATGCAGGAACGGACCATATTGTTGAACGGATTCTCCAAGATGTTCGCCATGACCGGCTGGAGGCTGGGCTTTGCGGCTGGACCCGAGGAGTTGATCGACGCCATGCTCAAGATACACCAATATACCATGCTGTGCGCTCCCTCGATCAGCCAGTACGCCGTGCTCAAGGGTTTGAGAGGTGGGTGCGGCTTCATCAAGGAGATGGTTGACGAGTATAACCGGCGCCGCAGGTTGTTGGTGGTTGGCCTGAGGGAGATCGGCCTGCCTTGTTTCGAACCGAGGGGGGCCTTTTATGCCTTTCCAAGCATCCGACATACAGGCATGACCTCGGAGGAGTTCAGCGAACGTTTGCTGTTTGAAAGCAAGGTGGCGGTGGTGCCGGGAAATGCTTTTGGAGCCAGTGGTGAGGGCTTTGTCAGGTGCTGTTATGCCACCTCCACGGATAGACTCGAAGAGGCTCTTGAACGTGTCGATGGTTTTATCAGGCGCTACCGGTTGCCCCGGGTAGTCATCGCGGAAAACAGTTGATTATAAAGATAAACAATTGTATATATTCGCCTCCTGGACGCTGACCACCAGCAGGCGCTTGATGAAGGCATGCAGATGCCAGGGTTGGATCTTGAACCGCAACTTAATGCTGATTGAGTCAAAAGTTATTTCTAACGACCAACGGCTCACTGGCGACGGCCAATGGTCATAAACTGTCTTTTTTCCTTCTTTATATCCCCGTATTAAAGAATTTTATACTCTTTAATTAATTTACGCCTTGTTGGTCACGAGCGGCAGGTATTTGACAAGACGCGGCTAATATTTATATTGAATACTGCTAGCAGTTGAAGGGTGGCGCAGATGGCAGGCTATAACAGTTTTCATATCCCGGCGCTTTTCTGCAGTGATTTCTTTTCAGCAGGGTTCACCCTGGTGCCAAACCTCATCCTAAAGTATAGTTCGAGGCTGAACTTATGCAGCAACGATGTCTTGGTCCTGTTGGCCTGTTTCTATTTTCAGCAGCAGGGCAAGGACGACCTGAGGCTCAAAGACTTTGCCCGCCTGATCAACGTGCCCGAAAAGAGCATCAAGGCTTCCATCGATGCCATGGCCGCCCGTGGCCTCTTCATTATATCGGGAAATACCTACAACCTTAGCGGCCTGTTTGAAAAGATCACCGATCTGTGGGCTGAAGAAAAGGTGCAGGCGATGCAAAAGGCCCGCCAGGAAGCGGCGCCCGCAACACAGCAAGCGGCTCCTCCGGGCAAAGCGCAGTCCTCGGATCTTCATGGCCTGCTCCAGACCTTTGAGCAGGAGTTCGGCAGGGCGTTGTCCCAGATCGAGTGTGCGACCATCCTCAGTTGGCATGAGGATAAGGGGTGCTCCGAATCGGTCATCCTGGAGGCCCTGAAGAGGGCCGTGCTGCGCGGTGTCCTCAACCTGACCTACATCGAGAGGATTTTGGATCAATGGTCAAAGAAGAACTTGCGCACCACCCAGGAAGTCATCGGCTACGAGGAGCAGTTTCTTTCCTCCCGAATGACGAACAAGAACAGGAAACAGTCGGACCGGGAGGCCAAGATCAAGGATAAGGAAGATAAATACAAGGACATATATATGTCCTGACATGTAGATGGGGCGATTGGCCGGCATCCAAATTCCAACGGCCAACCACCCACGACCAACGACCAAATATGGTTGGAGGATCGAAGATGATCAGGCTGGACGAGCTTATTCACAGGCTCCAGCATAGCATCAGGGAGCAGCAGGCACCGGCGCCGCAGGAAGCAGTTGGCGGGGGAGTGACCTGCCGGATTTGCGGGGACACGGGAATAGTCTGCTCCGGTGACGTCGCCTGGATATGTGATTGCCAGCGCCACAACGGGAAACTGCGGCAGCAGGCCGGGATTGCTCCAGAGCTCCGGGATTACAGTTTTGAGGGCTTCAGGATCGACTATTACGACGGTCAACACCGGGAAAGAGCCCTGGCGGCACTGCAGGCCGCCCGCGAATTTACCCGGGACCGTATTCAGGGAAAATCGTGCCAGGGGATCATGTTCACCGGGGATGTGGGCGCCGGAAAGACCTTCCTGGCTGCTGCCGTCGCCAATGAGTTGTTGAACCAGGGAATTCAAGCGCAGTTCCTGGTGGTGCCCGATTTTCTCGACGACCTGCGGACGGCTTTGCTGCACAATACGGGGGATTCCCGGGAACCGGACGATGTCGCCCTGTTCAGGAGCGTTCGCCAGGGGGAAGTGTTGATACTTGACGATTTGGGTGCCCACAACTATACAGAGTGGACCTGCAACAAACTGTACTCACTGCTCAACTACAGGCTCAACTACCAGTTGCCGGTGATCATCACCACCAATTTGAAGATGTCTGAACTCGATGAATACCTGGGGGAGCGCACAACGTCCCGGATTGTGCAGATGTGCCGTATTTATCGCCTTACTGTGGATAAGGATATCAGGCATATCAAAAATCAGATGAGGTTCAGGCAGGAGGAATAGCCGTGCAGCAAGTGCTGCTGACCGGAAACGAGGCTGTGGCCCGGGGCGCTTTTGAATCAGGGGTGGGAGTGGGCGTCGGATATCCCGGCACCCCCAGCACGGAGATCCTGGAGAACTTTGTTGGCTACCCCGGGGTCTACGCCGAATGGGCGCCAAACGAGAAGGTGGCGCTGGAAGTGGGCTTCGGAGCATCCCTGGCCGGGGCCCGGGTCCTGGTCACCATGAAGCATGTAGGCCTGAACGTGGCCGCCGATCCCTTCATGACCATGAGCTATACCGGGGTCAACGGGGGACTGGTGCTGATCACCGCTGACGACCCCGGCATGCACAGCTCCCAGAATGAACAGGACAACCGTTTTTACGCCCGCTTTGCCCAGGTCCCGATGCTGGAGCCGGGCGACAGCCAGGAGGCCAAGGATTATCTAGCGAAGGCCTACCTGATCAGCGAGCAGTTCGATACGCCGGTCATGGTCCGCCTGACCACCAGGCTCTCCCATACCAGAACCCCGGTCATCCTCGGAGAGAATCCTTCAGGGCCTGTGCAGCGTGCTTTCCAGCGAAATATCCCGAAGTTTGTGATGCTGCCGGGCTACGCCCGAAACCGCCACCTGGCCGTGGAGGAACGCAGGGGGCGCCTGCAGGAATACGCTGAGGCCTCCGGCCTCAACGAGATCCTGTGGGGAGACCGCAGTCTCGGCATCATTTCCAGTGGTGTTGTCCATAATTACGCCCGGGAGGCGCTCGGGGACGGGGCATCGTATCTTAAACTGGGGTGTGTCTACCCCCTGCCCCTGAAGTTGATCTCGGAGTTCGCCCGCCAGGTCGGGCGGCTGATCGTCGTGGAGGAACTGGAGCCGTTCCTGGAGGACCAGATTAAGGCCGCCGGTCTTGCCGTTACGGGGAAGGATCTCTTCCCCAGGGTCGGTGAACTGGATCCGGAAGTGATCGAACGGGGCGTGCGGGGATCTTCCCGCTTCAAGTCCTATTTCCCGGTTCCTGACGGCCTGCCCGCGAGGCCGCCGATCATGTGCGCCGGTTGTCCACACCGGAGCGTCTTTTACGTGCTGCACAAGCTGAAAGCGATTGTCACCGGAGATATCGGCTGCTACACCCTGGGGGCGATGCCGCCATTTGAGGCGATGGATGCCTGCTTGTGCATGGGGGCGAGCATCGGGGCCAGCCTGGGAATGGAGAAGGCGAGGGGCAGCGATTTTGCCCGCCGGGTGGTGGCGGTGATCGGCGATTCCACCTTTGTGCATTCCGGCATCACCGGACTGATCGATCATGTCTATAATAAAAGCACCGGAACCGTCATCATCCTGGACAACCGCACCACTGCCATGACCGGCCATCAGGACAACCCGCTGACAGGCCTCACCCTCAGCAAGCAAGAGGCGGCTAAGATCGACCTCACCGCCTTGGTGCGGGTGCTGGGGGTCAAGCATGTGCGCACTGTAGACCCCTACGATCTCCAGAGCCTGGAGCAGGCCGTCCGGGAGGAGATGGGCCGGGAAGAGGTGTCGGTGGTCATCGCCAGCCGTTCTTGTGCCCTCATCAGCAGGGAACGGTCTTTAAAAGAGATGACGCACCTGGATAGATGCAACGGCTGCAAGAAATGCCTGCGGTTGGGGTGTCCGGCCCTCTATCTGGTAGGAGATCGGGTGCACAGGGACGAAGATCTATGCAGGGGTTGTTCAGTTTGCGAGCAGGTCTGTCCGCAGGGAAGGGGGGCGGCGGAAGATGACGAGTGAGCCTACCAGTGTCATTATCGTCGGCGTGGGCGGGCAGGGGATCATCCTGGCATCCCGCGTCCTTTCAGTAGCTGCCCTTAAATCCGGCTACCGGGTTAAAGTATCTGAAACCCACGGCATGGCCCAGAGGGGTGGTTCCGTGATCACCCACCTGAGGTACGGCAGCAGTGTATACTCACCGCTGATCAGCGCCGGGCAAGCCGATTATCTGATCGGCTTTGAAAAGCTCGAGGCTGTGCGTTGTCTACCGTTGATCAAGGAGGACGGCCTGCTGATCATCAACGACCAGGAGATTCCGCCATTGCCGGTCCTGCTGGGGAGTTTCCCCTATCCCGAGCTTACCAGGGATAGCCTCCGGGGAAGCGCCCCCCGCTTGCAGTTCGTGCCAGCCCGGGCATGCGCCCAGCAGTTAGGCGAGCCCCGGGCGGTGAACATGGTCCTGCTGGGATGCCTGGCACGGCATCTGCAGATAGCGAGGGAGTGCTGGCAGATGGCCATTGACGAGTGCGTGCGCCCTCAGTATCAAGAATTGGATAGACAGGCATTTTCAACTGGTCTGAATTTAGTGGCGGGCGGTTAGTGATTGGCGGCCTCATTGAGGTTCGAGAACGACTAACGACCATTATGGGGAGGATTGGGATGAGCAAGATAGATGACCTGGCAAGGAAAACGGTGTTTTCCATCAGCCCCTATGTCCCGGGCAAGCCGATCGAAGAGGTGCAGCGGGAATACGGCATTGATGATGTGATCAAGCTGGCCTCCAATGAGAACCCCCTGGGGCCCTCGCCGCTGGCCGTGGAGGCCATGAGAAACAGCATCTCCAACGTGAACATCTATCCGGACGGCAACTGTTTCTATTTGAAGAGGGACCTGGCGGCCAGCCTCGGTTGCCGGGCCGACCAGTTGATTGTCGGCAACGGTTCCGATGAGCTTCTGAAGCTGATCGCCGAAACTTTTCTGGACCCGGGCGACGAGATCATCTTTGCCCAACCCACTTTCTCGGAGTATGAGTTCGTCAGCAGGGTGATGGATGCGGTGCCGGTGGCCGTACCGGTTGATAGCAGCTTCACCCACGACTTGCAGGCGATGGCCGGGAGAATCAGCGGGCGGACGAAGATCGTCTTCATCTGCAACCCCAATAACCCCACCGGCAATATTATTACCGGAGATGCCCTGAAGGACTTTCTGGATAAGATCCCGGAGCACGTGATCGTGGTCGTCGACGAGGCCTACCGGGAATATGCAACGGATCCGGCCTACCCGGACTCGCTGGCGCATGTGAGAGAGGGGAGAAGGCTGATCTCCCTGAGGACTTTTGCCAAGATCTATGGCCTGGCCGGGCTGAGGATCGGCTACGGGATCTCCAGTCCGGAGATCATCTCCCTGATCAACCGGGTCAAAGAGCCCTTTAACGTCAATTGCTTGGCCCAGGTAGCCGCCAGGGCCGCTTTGCAGGACGTGGAGCACCTGCGCCGGAGCAGGGAACTGGTGGCGTCCGGAAAGAGCTTCCTGTACGGGCACTTTGACAGGCTCGGGCTGAAATATGTTCCCACCCAGGCCAATTTCATCTTCGTCGACATCGGGGTTGATTCGCGGTCAGCGTTCCGGTCACTGATCACGGAGGGCGTCATTGTCAGAACCGGTGACATATTCGGTTATCCGAACTACATCAGGGTTACCATCGGAACTCCGGAACAGAACCTGCGCTTTGTCCAGGCATTGCAGAAGGTCTTAGGATCAGCCTGAAAAAAAAGGGGGGGGTTATTTTTGGAAGTACGCTGCTCCCTGTGCGGTCGGAGAGAGGCAATTTCAGACGTTCACAAGGATTACGAGAAAATCACGAAAAATCCCAAGGTGATTTATATCTGCGATCTCTGCCTGTCCAAAGTGCAGTATGAGGCTGGTGAATATAACAAGCCTAAGAAGCCGATTGGCTAGTCGGGCGTAAAAAATATCAGGGGAAATTTCCCNNTTAGTGAACTGCCCCAGCGAAGCATTCCCTACCTTGGAGGAAAGAGACTCGCTGAATGTCGATAAAAAAAATGCCTTAAGGAAAATACCGACACTATATACCAAATTTACCGAAGGATACCAGATATATACTGGCGAAATCATACCCCCAAAAGTGAATAAAAAGGGGGTTGTGCTTTCGTGAGCAAGGTCAAACCGGATCGGAAAGTCGTGGAAGATTTAGACTCTACTTTCGTCATCAAGGGCGGGGATGAGGAGCCGTTTTGGGAATTTCCGGATGAGAGTGGTCTGGGGCCTGAGGAATCCAAGAAGGTCAGGCAGTTGAAAGACAGACTGAACAAGCTTGATGATGAAGGCGCGGAGAAAAACAGGCTGATCAACAACCAGCGCAAACAACTGGACGATACACTGCGGGCATTGGAGGAAAAGGAAAGGAAAACCCATGAACTGGAAATCTTGAATAAAACTATGGAGGCGAACCTCCACCAGTTGGAAAGCGAGAGGAGGCAGTCCCTCGGTAGAATCGAAGAATACAGCAAGGAGACGGCCGGGCTCAATGACTGCCTGACTCAAAACGAGGAGGATCTGCGGAACCTTACCAGTCAGTTAAAATCCAGAACCCAGGAGAATATCCTGCTCAATAAGGAGAACAAGGATTTGCAGCGCGGCAGCAATCAGTTGCGTGAGACCGTCGCCTTTTTGGAGGAGAAGGTCAAGGGGTTGGAAAGAGAACTGACGAAGGCGGGACCGGAGCGCTTGGAGTTGGAAAAGAAGTACAGCCGCTCCCTGGATAGCCTGCGCTCCGAGGTTAAAGCCAAGCATCAGGAGATTGTCCAGTTGAGCAAGGAGGCGGGTGACCTCAAGAATGCCCACCAGAATCTCCAGCGTGTCAACGAGAACCTGGAACTGGAACTGGATATGCTGAATACAACCAATGTCTCGCTCCAGAAGAAGATAGAGAAGCTCACCCTGCAAAACAGCGTTCTGGAGAGGAAGTTTTCCAACAAGCTGGTCCGGTTTGCCCTGGCCTTATGCTCACTGTTTGGCTGGAATCCCGAGCGAAAGATGAGGAGCCTGGGCTATTAGCCAACGGGTTATGGGATAGGGTTTTTTCCTCGAGGTTCGAGCGGGTGCCCGCTTGCGGGCGCGGCTCGATTGAAGAAGTAACTGGCTAAAGGCTGAAACTTTAATGGGTCTGGGGGCGCAACTGCGAGTGTTTGGCATTGATCGCCGGCGCCTTGCCCGATAGGAGGCAAAAAAATGGCGCGCCCGGCAGGAATCGAACCTGCGCATCTGGCTCCGGAGGCCAGCGCTCTATCCCCTGAGCTACGGGCGCCTTTACATGCATTATTTTAATCCTGACCGGGGCAATTGTCAAACCTGGCGTTATTCACCCAGGTGTTATTTCTGGATGAGGTGCGGGGTGCGAGAGAGGTGAGCCAATGGTCACCTCTCAGGGACGCCACCTCCATTTGCAGCTCCTTTTGCAGGTCTTGCAGGGTTTCCGCTTCCTGTGAGAGAATAATGACCAGCATTAGCAAAGTTCTTAGCTTCAGTGGGTTTTAATCCCTTCCCTCTGAAGCTTAGAAGTGTTATCCAGGGACGCGCCCAAAGGGCACCCGGCTCTTATTCCTCCATCGGGGGAAAGTGGGGTATTAGAGCGATAGTCATCGGAAAAATATGGAGGGATAACCTGATGGGGACAACAACACCAAAGGATAGGTTTGCCAACCAGAGCTACATGAACTGGGACGTCACCTTGGAAATCGCCCGGGGCAAACTTGGCGACAGTGAACCGCAGAATATTGCTCGGGCGGCGGCTGTACGGTATGATGCTGCGGCGGGGGAGTTTGTGGTTCCTTACTTAAACCAGGAACACCGTGTCCGGTACCCCTCGGGTGAAGTCTACCTGCCACAGGGCGGGGATGCGCCGATAGTGAACAAGATTCTGATTCTCCATTACCTGGAGCACGCCGAAGGAGTCCCACTGCATCACAAATGGATATCCTTCAAAGAGATCCCGGGCGGGCAGATCTATATCAACCCCTTTTATAACCGGGCGATCCGCCCGCTGATCAAGCTGTTCGGCTGTGACCCGCAGGGCCTGATCACGGCCGGGTTTGCCTTGGGCGGGAAAAAGGAGAACCTGGGTGATGCCAGCGTAGCGGTGCCGGTCTTTCCGATGGTTCCGGTAGCTTACGTGATCTGGGAGGGCGACGAGGAGTTCGAGCCCTCCGGAAACATCCTGTTCGACGAGTCGGCGCCCCACTATCTGCCGCTTGAGGATTATGCCGTGATTGCCGGGTCGACAGTGTTTGAACTCAGGAAACAGTTGGATCAGCCAACTTGTCAACAGAGTTCATAGCTTCAGGGAGTGTCTCCCCTTGCTTGCGCCGAGCCGACTGGGGCATCCTCTGGGTCGGGTACCCCGCGAAGGCGAAAGTCTCAGTTGCACTTAATCAGGGACGTAGCCGCTCTTATTCAACCGCTTCGAAGAAGCGGGGAAATTAGAGCAGTTAGCCATCGGGGAAAAGTGGAGATATTAGAGCGAATAGTCATAGGGGACAGGCTACATTTCCGGAATTCCTGAATATAATAAGAATAAAGAACAGGTTATAGAGAGGTGACTGCAATGAGAGTCTATTTTTTTCGGTTGCCGGTCTTTTTGCGTGAACTGTTGAAAAGGATTATCAAGTAGGAGGCAGCCGCGACTGCCTTTTTTATTCTGAAAAAGCGATGCCGAAAATGCCTCCCGCCGCAGCAGCAATCAGTGAGTAGAGACCCTTGAGAATGAAGGCGAGCCTGGTGAGAGCCGCAGGAGCCAAGATGAGGATGATGACTGTGACCACCAGGTAATAGCAAAACCCTGTTTCCACGCCAAACTGTATTCCTTTGCGGCCTGCTTTTCTGGCGCCCGCGAAGCCGCCGAAGAAAGCCCCGGCTAGATACAGGACGCTGACTGACGGCTGGAGGTATGCTTCGGAGATAGACATTGCATAGAAGATCAGAGAGAGCAAGAGGGTACCCGCCAAGCAGACGGCCAGAGCCACGACTGTGCCTTGGGACACCGGATGCTTGGCCAGCTTGGCTAATGTGTTTTTCTGGACAACCATCAACATCACTCCTCTGCAGGAAAGCTTGTCATCCTTAACTTATTAGGTGAGGATGAATTATATGCCTATTCCTCCGGCACCCCTAAAGGATTATAATGAATTGATACCAAATAATTTTGACCGGATATTTTACCAGCGCGGGCATGGAAATCTCAGACAGGAAAGTGGTATCCCGATGGGAGGTTCAACCGTTGCACGCTCCCAACTTTAATACCTTGTGTGAAAGGTTACAGCAAAAAGCTTACAAAATAACCCCGCAGCGCCAGGTCATTATAAAGGCACTGCTGGACAATTGCGATCAGCACCTGAGCGCGGATGAAGTGCACGCCATCGTCAAGGAACAGCATCCGGAGATCGGGTTGGCAACCGTGTATCGAACCCTGGAGATCTGCGCCAGCCTGAAGATACTGCACCAGATCGAATTTGGAGACGGCTGTACCCGGTACGAATTTGCCAAGGGGGATGCCCACCGTCACCACCACCTGATCTGCATCACGTGCGGCAAGGTGACCGAATTTGACGATGATCTGCTGGAAACCCTGGAGGCGTGGGTTTCTAAAAAGGCCGGCTTCAAGATTGCCGACCACCAGTTGAAGCTGTACGGATACTGCGAAGACTGTCAACACCCGGGATAATTGACATACTAAAACAATATTACAACAAAACAACCCTGCCTTTGCGGCGGGGTTATTTTGTTGAGACAAGATCCGTCAGCATCACACAGGCAGGGCGAACCAGGCAAGAATAAGATGGAATAATTTAGCAGGATATTTACCTGTCGTTAAAGAATAGATTGGTTGCTATTTAATGGGGGTGATTTGATGAGTACCAATCTGAACAAAACTTCCTTGGGGGGGTGCATGGCCGGTTTTTGGCGCCAGATTACAGGATGCCAACCCAAAAAGACGGCTCGGCGGAATCGCCGGATTGATTTCCAGAGGCTTTACTGGGTGAAAGGTTTCGATGCCAATCAGAAATGCGACACCGGTGCGAGCTTGGATGACTGGACGGGAGATGATGCAGGCTCCGCCGATTACTGGTATATGCGAGGGGAGGACCTGGTGCGGGAGGAGCGCCTGTCAGAGGCCGATGATTGCTTTGGCAGAGCCCTGAAGCAGGACCCACGCGATGCCTGCGCCCTGATCTATAGGGGGTACTGCCTTTACAGGCTGGGATCTTACGAGGCAGCCTGCGCCTACCTGGGGCAGGCTGCCCAACTGGAGCCGCGTCAACCGGAGATAGGCATCATCAAGGCACTGTGCCTGTGCCATCTACAGCAGTTTGAGGAGGCCCTGCGGCACTTTACCAGGGCGCTGAGGTGCGGCCTGGAAACAACTGCTATCTGGAACAACAAAGGATTCTGCCTGGCCCGGCTCGGACGGCACCGCGAGGCTTCGGCAGCCTTTAAGAACGCCCTATCGAGGTGCGGCGCAGATTCGCTGGAGATACTCTGCAACGCCGCTTCGGTATTGGTGGAGCTGGGTGCCGGCAAACAAGCCCTGGATTATTTTGACCAGGCGCTCAAGGTCAATGCAGATGATCACGTTTTGCTCAACAATGTGGCCTTTTGCCTGGAGAGGCTTGGGCGTTGCGATCAGGCCATTAAATGCTATGAGAAAGCCCTGTCGCTTGATTCGGGCAACCCGACCTACCTTTACAACCAGGGCCTCTGTTTTTTGAAGCTGCAGCGCTGGGATCGGGCGTGTGAACGCCTCATGGAAGCTGTCAGGCGCGACCCCGGCAACGGGATAGCCTGGTGTGGTCTGGCTGCAGCCTCTCTGGCCAGGGGAAACGCCGATGAAGCGCTGGACTTCTACAATAGAGCGCTTGCCCCTGCTGTTCAACAAGTTCTAGGCTTCAGTGGGGGATTGCTTTCCCACACCGAAGCCTAGAACTTAGTTAATACAGTGACGTAGCCGCTCTTATCCCACCGCTTCGGAGAAGCGG
>PKYJ01000135.1 GCA_003132605.1 Peptococcaceae bacterium
GAGGCGGGCAGTGGTACCAGTTCCCGCGTCAACCACCCGTTGCAGCAGGCTGCGCTCCTCCTGAGCGGTATCCGGGGAGAGCACCTGCCGGATCACCTGCGGATCAAATTGCTTCACCACCTCGCCCTGGCTGTTGCGCAACTCCTTGACCACGTGCGGCTGCATCAGCTTGCCGCCGTTGGCGACGGCGCCCATGGCCATCACCAGTTGCAGGGGGGTCACGCTGTTGGCCTGGCCGATGGACATGGTGGCCAGGTCCACCTGGGTGGCCTCTTTCTGGTTCACGATAATCCCCTCGGCCTCACCGGGCAGGTCNNATGAAACCGATGTTGCAGGAGTTCTGGACCACTTGCGCCAGCGACTCGCTCCCGTGCCCTGCGGGCAGCCAACAGTGAATCGTCCGGTCGGCCACCTGAATGAAGCCGGGGCAGTAGAAGCGGTCGCTCTCGCTGACCAGGTTCTCATCCAGGGCCGCCCCCAGGGTGACGATCTTGAATGTGGAGCCGGGTTCATAGCTGTTGCAGATGGCGACGTTGCGCCGGTTGGCAGCAGGATAGTCCTGATAATCGTTGGGATCGAAGTCGGGCCGGTTGGCCATAGCCAGGATCTCGCCAGTATCGGGGTCCTCGACGATAATGGTGGCGCTGATGGGATGCCGCTCCTGCATCACCTTGTCCAGTTCGCGCTCGGCGAAGTACTGGATGTTCTGGTCAATGGTCAGCACCACGGTATCACCCGGCTCCGGCTCGATATACTGGCGGGTTGACCCGGGGATCTCCCGCCCGGCGGCGTCATATTCCACCAGCAAGCGCCCGCTGACACCGGAAAGCTCCTTGTCGTACTGGACCTCTATGCCTTCCAGGCCCTGGTTGTAATCACCGGCGATACCCAGGACATGTGAGGCCAGGTTCTTTTTGGGGTAGTAGCGCTGGGGTTTGGTGATGATGCCGACCCCCGGCAGGGCCGCCTGCCGCAGGGCCTGGGACTGGGTGGGGTCCAACTTCAGATTGATCCAGACCGACTGCTGGTCCTGCGTGATAAGGCCCAGGACATCGCTCGCTTTCATGCTCAGAATCGTTGCCAGCGTCTGGGCAATCTCCTGCGCTTTACCCGAGCGCTTGACTTCGGCAGGAACGGCATAGGCCGCGTCGGCGCTGATGCTGGTGGCCAACTCGTTGCCGTTACGGTCTAGAATATCTCCCCGCTGGGGATCTAACGTGATCTCGCGGATCCGGTTCTGGAGGGCCTGCTGCTGGTACCAGGTGCCCTTCACCAGTTGCAGCCAGGCCAGGCGGAGGCAGAACATGATAAAAATAGCAAGGACAGCGAAAAACAGGAAGATGATCCTCTTCCGAACCTCTATGTTTCCCTTATACAAAATTCAATCACCCCGTTAGAGGGGCGAAGCCCAGCACTCAACAGGATCAGCTTCACCCTGGCTACCAAGAAAACGAGTCAGTCCAGCATTCAATGGATCATGCCAACGCAATGTCTTGAGTGCTGGAGACTTGCGATGAACCTCATTGAGTGCTGGGCGAAGCCTCAGCCCGACCGATAAGCTTCGGAATTGCCGCCAACAGCTGTGTGCTCCACGAACTTGACGGCGCTTTAGTCTTTGACTGCGGTTCCTGTGAGGACACCTGCCCGGGGGAGAAGGAGGCGACCATGAAATCTTGCGGCTCCTGCATCCCCAGCTTAGTTGTGGCGATTTGTTCAACTCTTTCGGGTGTCTGAAGCTTCGCTATTTCCAACTCCATTTGATTGTTCTTGCTCTGCAGATCGTTAATGCCGCTCTGCATTTTTTCAGCCTGATAACCCAAGGTGATGATCCCGGTCGTCTGGTAGGTGTACAGCATGAGCAGCGCAAAACCGGCCAGAACGGCCAGGGTCAGCACGGCGCATTTTCTTACCGCCGGGTTCGCCCCGGTTGCGGGCCTCGGCCTGATTTCACTCTCTATGAGCAGGCGCCTCTGTTCAGCTACTACCAAGACTATTCACCTCATTTTTTTTATATTACTGGGGCAATGTTACTGCGGTATCCCGGGGTGCCCCGGCTAACTTCGGGGGAAAGTGCTGTTGCTTCGCTCCGCTCCGCAACTGGATTCGCACTTTTCCGCAGCCCGCAACTTGGCGCTGCGCGCCCTGGGGTTTTGTTCCACCTCTGCCGCCCCCGGCCTCATTGGCTTCTTGGTCAGGATCCGGAGTTCGGCGCCGTCTGCCGGCGCCCACCCGCCGGGTGCCCGCACTAGCGGGTCCGGTACCCGGTTTTGGGGCATTACCCAGTTCCTGAAAGTATTTTTAACGATGCGGTCCTCCAATGAATGGAAGGAGATCACCACCATGCGCCCTCCGGGCACGAGCATCCTGATTCCCAACTCCAGGCCCCGTTCCAGGCCGGCCAGTTCGTCGTTGACCGCAATCCGCAGGGCCTGAAAAGTGCGCCTGGCCGGATGGGGACCGTCCCTGCGGGCGGCGGCGGGTATCGCCGCCTTGATGATCTCCACCAGTTGACCGGTGGTGGTGACTGACCGCCTCGCCCGTGCTGCCGCAATAAAGGAGGCGATTCTCCTCGCCCACCTTTCTTCGCCATAGCGTTGGATCAATCTTGCCAGTTCTCTCTCGTTCAAGTTGTTAACCAGGTCTGCGGCGGTGGTCGCCTCCCGCTGATCCATCCGCATATCCAGCGGCGCATCATGGTTAAAGCTGAAGCCCCGTTCGGGATCGAGCACCTGCCAGGTGGAAACACCCAGGTCAAACAGGACCCCGTCCACGCCATGGATACCCAGCTCAGTCATAACATCGTCAAGATACCGGTAATCGCTATTGATCAGGGTCACCTGGCCGCTGACTTCCTTCAAGTTCTCAGCCGCCCGGGCTAGGGCACCGGCGTCCCTGTCCAGACCGATCAGGCGCCCACCGGGGCCTGCCCGGCGAACCACCTCCCGGGCGTGGCCGCCGCCCCCCAGGGTGCAGTCGAGGTAGAGGCCACCATCCCTGACCGCCAGCAAATCCACAGCCTCATCCAACATCACCGGGCGGTGTTCGAGGTCAGACACTGAAGAAATCGCCTTCCCCCAGCTTGGACACCAGGTCGTCGAAGGACTCCTCCACCGGAGCATAATACTGCAGCCAGCGCTCCCGGTCCCAGATCTCGATCCGGGACGAAACCCCGATCACTGCGATATCCCGGTTGATCCCGGCGTATTCCCGCAGGCCTGGCGGGATCAGGATCCGGCCCTGTGGGTCCAGCTCGCATTCTGCAGCCCCGGAGAAGAAGAAACGGGCAAAGGCCCGGGCTTCCGTCTTGGTCAGCGGCAGCTTTCTGAGCTTCTGCTCGAGAGCGTTCCACTCGTCAAGCGGATATACAAACAGAGAGCGGTCCATGCCCCGGGTGGCAATGCAGCGCTCACCCAGTTGGGCACGGAACTTCACCGGCATGATCAAGCGTCCTTTGGCATCGAAACTGTGCTGGTACTCTCCGATGAACATTTGCTCTCCACTCTATTCACCAAGCAAGTCACTAGGCACCACTTTACACCACTTTACACCACTAACTATGATTGAACTATTCTTGCTCCCCCGCCCAAATCCTTTTCCCTATAATCCTAATTTAATAGGTTAGAAGTCCTAAAAATAATTCCACCAATTTCTTGGTGGGAGAGTGAAGAATGGGGGGTGATAAAAGGATTGTTGGTTATTGGTCATTTGTCGTTGGATGTATGCCGGTCTGCATGGCGATCATTTTGGTCGTTTGGGCCGATAATTTTAGTTGTTAAACATTATCCATTATACCCATAATTTATCTTTTTATAATGAATTGCACATGTGAAAGGCATATCTAGCAAGCATAGCTGTTCAAGGTCAAACTAAAAGCAGACAAATTCGCGATGATTTGTCTGCCATTGAACCGGATCTGCGCTTTTGCCAGATGACTACCTGCTCTAATGCCCCCGCTTCTGTGAAGCGGTGGAATAAGAGCAGCTGCATCACTGGATTAACAAATTAAACATGCCCGCTTTGTTGATTTTGACG
>PKYJ01000121.1 GCA_003132605.1 Peptococcaceae bacterium
GCCAGGACATAGTCCACAATAATTGCTCCTTCACCGCCGGTTATTTACCAGATGACTACCCGCTCTAATGCCCCCGCTTCTCCTCCGCATCCGGGCCTACAGCCCGGCCTGAAAGAATGCGGAGTACATGAAGCGGTGGGATAAGAGCGGCTACGTCACTGGTTCAAAAAAGTGGGTTGATCATACCCGGCATGCTTCAATTGTATCCTTCCCGCAATGAAGAAGCAATAACGGCTGAACAATGGGGATGCTCAAGCATGAATTATTTCGGAGATCCGGGAAGCAGCCGCCTTAGGACCGCTCAATCGGCAGGGGGTTCCGTCATGTGCGTGATGTTATACCTATACTTCAAGAACAGCCGGTTCTTTTTCATGGGCATCTTTATTGCCGCCTTTATCTATAACTATTGACCTGGTATCAAGTATGATTTAAAGCAGATAATATCTCTGGCTAGCCAGCCACTGACTTGACGGCCCGCACCTTTGACGCTATAATAACTTCGGTTACCGAACCATAAGGGAGCCTAAAGGATGTGATGGTTTGGATCCACCGCTGGAGCAATTCGAAGAAAGTCTGGACCGGGTGAACAGGGTCCTCAACTATCTCACCCAGGTGTTCTTGGCCCGGCGTGGTCTGAGCATGTCCCGCTACCGGATCCTCCGCTATCTCCAGTCCCGGGCTGAGGTCAACATGAGCGAGATGCAGGGTCACCTGCTGGTCTGTGGTTCCACACTCACCGAACTGGTGGACGGTCTGGTCCAGAGCGGTCTGGTACTGCGGGTGCGGGACCAGGGAGACCGCCGGATGGTTTACCTGCGCCTGACCGGGGATGGCCGGGAAGTATACCGGGAAGTGCTCGCTTTCCGCTGCGGCTGCTTGAAGGAGGCCCTGGCCGGGGACGGTACCGGCCTGGACGGCATAAACGCTCTCTTGAACAATGTTTATGCTGGATTGAAGCGACAAACTACCGTGCCGGGAGAGAAGATCGGCGATCGGCCGGGCAAGGAGAGGTGCGACAAAGACTTTGGGTGTTAACATGGCATCAGACGCAGAACAATCGGCTAAAACCCCTCAGCCGGGCTACAAATGGATAGCCCTGTCCAACACCACCCTGGGTACGCTGATGGCCGGCATCGACATCAATATTGTCCTGATTTCCCTGCCGGCCATCTTCGTGGGACTCAAGGTCAATCCGCTGGCCCCGGACGAGACGACCTACCTGCTCTGGATACTCATGGGCTATTCGGTGGTAACGGCCACCCTGCTGGTCTCCTTTGGGAGACTGTCCGACATCTTCGGCCGGGTGCGCTTCTATAACATCGGCTTTATCATCTTTACGGTTGGTTCCCTCATGCTCTCTCTGATCCCCAGCATAGGCAACGCCGGCGCCATGGAGTTAATCATCTTCCGCCTGATCCAGGCAATCGGGGGCGGCTTCCTGTTTGCCAACAGCGCGGCCATCCTGACCGACGTCTTTCCACCAAACGAAAGAGGCCTGGCCCTGGGCCTGAACGGGGTGGCCTTCAACGGCGGTTCCCTGATCGGACTGATCCTGGGCGGTTTATTGGCCGCCATCAACTGGCGGCTGGTGTTTCTGATCAACGTGCCGATAGGCATTGCCGGGACCATCTGGGCCTATCTCAAGCTACAGGAAACCAGCGTCCCGAGCAAGACGCACGGGCTCGACCTGGCCGGCAACACCACTTTCGGCGCCGGCCTGACCCTCCTGCTGGTCGCCATCACCTACGGCATCATGCCTTACGGACATTCGCCCATGGGGTGGACGAATCCGTGGGTTCAAGGCGGCATGGTGGCGGGGATCATCTTGCTGGTCGCCTTTGTCTTCATTGAAATGCGGGTCAAGGACCCCATGTTTCGCCTCAGCCTGTTCCGCAATCGCATGTTTTCGGCTGGCAACTTGAGCGGCTTTCTCCAGGCCGTGGCCCGGGGCGGCCTGACGTTCATGCTCATCATCTGGCTGCAGGGCATCTGGCTGCCGCTGCACGGCTACAACTTCCAGGACACGCCGCTGTGGGCCGGCATTTACATGGCGCCCATGATAGGCGGCTTCTTCTTCATGGGCCCGCTCTCCGGCTGGCTGTCCGACCGTTTCGGCTCCCGGAGCTTTGCCACCGGCGGCATGCTGCTCACAATGGCCGGTTTTCTGCTGCTGGCTGCTCTACCAGCCAACTTTTCCTATGTGCCGTTCATGCTGATCCTGGTGCTCTTGGGCTTTGGCATGGGTATGTTTAACTCCCCCAACATGGCGGCCGTCATGAACTCGGTGCCGGCAAAATACCGCGGGGTGGCTTCCGGGATGCGGGCGACCATTCAGAACTCCGGCATGCTCCTGAGCATGTCCCTCTTTTTCAGCATGATCATCATCGGCCTGGCCAGCAAGCTGCCGCCGGTGCTGTACGCCGGCCTGGTGGCGCAGGGCATACCGCCGGCGGTGGCCAGCCAGACGGCCAATCTGCCGCCTACAGGAGCGCTCTTTGCCGCCTTCCTGGGCTACAACCCCATGCAGCAGTTGCTCCCTCATGCGGTACTGGCCAACCTGCCAGCCGCTACCAGGAACTTGATTCTGGGCAAGGAATTCTTCCCCTCGCTGATGGCGCCGGCTTTCATGGCCAGCCTGAGAATAACCTTCTATGGAGCCGCGGCCATGTCCCTGGTGGCAGCCATCGCTTCTCTGATGCGCGGTGAGAAGTATATCCACGAGGTGGAGGAAGAGGAGTAGGCGGATGATACTTTTTTCAAGGTTTCATCCGGCCAGACTTCATCGAAACCCAGATTTCGGACCTTGAGCACCATTAGGGAGGAGAGAAGCATGGAGTGCAGGGAGATGGTGCGGCGTCTGACGCCGGGTGGGTTGGATTACAGCCGGTGTCCCGTGGCGCCCAGCACGAATTGCTCCAGAGCTTGTGCCACCCCATCCTCGTCGTTCGAGGCGGTGACGTGGCCGGCCCGCCTTCGCACCTCCGGCGGAGCGTTGGCCACGGCGATCCCCAGACCGGCGAACTCAAGCATCTCGATATCGTTGTAGCTATCCCCGATCGCCAGCACCTGGCTGCGCTCCACCTGCAGCCAGGCGGCCAGCTCCTGCAGCGCCCGGCCCTTGGTGGCTTCCGGATGATCCACCTCTAAAAAACGGGGCTTGGACTTGGCAAGGTGCACCTGCTCGCCCAGCAGTTCCCGCAACTCCAACAGGCAGCGGTCCGCCACCGGCTCGTCATCGATCAGCATCAACTTCAGGGGATTACCGCCTTCCAACAAAGCTTCCAGATCCGGCACCCGGTGGAACGGCACCCTGGAAAACCGGCCGTAGTTCTCACCCCAGGAGGTCGTCAATTCGGCGTATAACTCATCATCTTCCCCGTTAAGAAGGTAGAAATTAACCTGGACCTTACGTTCCCGGGCAAACCGGATCACCCGCCGGGCCACCTCCGGTTCCAGCGGGCGGTTATACAGCACCTCCCCGGAGGCGGCGTTCTTGACCAGGGCGCCCCCGTAAGTGATCAGGGGCACGTCGAATTCGAGCCGCTCGGCGAAGGGCCGGGCCGAACTGAACATCCGTCCCGTGGAGATGGTCACCGCCACCCCCATGTCCCGCACCTGCCGCAGCACCGCCACAGTGTGCTCCGAGATCGTCAGGTCGCTCCGCAGCAGTGTATCATCGAGGTCTATGGCTACCAGCTTGATATTTTCCATGGTCTCATCCCCAGCATCTTAGAAGTCAGTTTTTTACGNNCCCATCCCACCCAACGGGTACCCGGGATGCCCACAAGGCTCGCTCACGCTCACCCAACAAGGTGGCAGCACTAAATCCAGCTCAATATAAGTCGTAACCGCCTTTATTTATGTTAACATCATATCTCTCTTCACGGCAGTGCTGGGTCACCTTTAAGGAAACCGTACAGGGCGGCGGCTGCCTTCCTGTTCATCCCCGGCACTGCCACCAACCCCTCCAGGCTGGCCGAGCGCAGCCGGGACAGAGAACCAAACTGCTTCAACAGCGCCCGCTGTCTCTTCTTGCCGATGCCCGGCACCTGGGCAAGCACAGAGGTTCCGGCCTTCTCCCGCCGCAGTTTCTCCTGGTAGACGTGGGCAAAGCGGTGCGCCTCGTCACGGGCCTGTTGCAGCAGGTGCAGACCGGCGTTATTCCGGGGCAGGTCCAGGGGTTTCAGGCGTCCCGGCAGGAACACCTGCTCATCCTCCTTGGCCAGGGATGCCACTTCCATCCCGGCGCCACTGGCCTCTCCCAGCACATCCTGGACCGCGTGCAACTGCCCCCTGCCGCCATCGATCACCAGCAGGTCGGGCAGGGCGTCCTTCTCAGCCCTGGCGATACGCCGGCTCGTCACCTCTTGCAGGGCGGCGTAGTCATCGCCGGGGATGACGTTGTGCAGCTTGTAGCGCCGGTATCCCCCGGTGTCCGGCCGGCCGTCGGTGAAGCGCACCAGCGAGCCCACCGTGTCCTGGCCCGCAAAGTGGGAGATGTCCATGCACTCCAGGCGCCGGGGCGGTTTGGCCAGCCCAAGCGCCTGCTGCAGTTCGAACACCAGAGTGCGCCCTTTCTCCCTGGTTCTCAGGGCCTGCTGGTAGCGCCGCTCCGCATAGAGGTGGGCGTTATCCACGGCCATCTGCAGCAGCTTGCGCCCGGCTCCCCTGCTGGGCGTGCGGATGGCCGCCTTCCTGCCCCGCAGCCGGCTGAGCCACTCGCCCAGCAGGTCCGACTCCGGCAGTGGGCTGCTGACCAGCAGGGCCGCCGGGATCTCCCGCCCGGCGTGGTAATACTGTTTGATGAAGGAGGCCAGGACCTCGCCGGGCGGCAACTCCTCGGCCTCCGCCAGGAAGTAGTTCTCCTCCGCCACCAGCTTGCCGCCCCGGACCCTCAGGATCAGCACGCAGACCTCGTCCAAAAAGGTGCCGACGGCCAGGACGTCCTCATCGCTCCCCGAGGCCTGGGCGACCCGCTGCTGTTCACGGAAGGTCCGCAGGGACGCCAACTGGTTGCGCAGACGCGCCGCCCGCTCGAAGTCCATTGCCCGGGAGGCATCTTCCATCCGGACGACCAGACTCTTCTCCACGTCCCGGGTCTTTCCCTCCAGGAACTGCACCAGGTTCTCGATCATCTCCTGATAGTCTTCGGAGGATACCCGCCCGGCGCAGGGCCCCAGGCACTGCCTGATCTGGGCGTTGAGACAGGGGCGGCTGCGGGGGGCCACGTCCTGACCGGGGCAGGAGCGGAACGGGAACAGCTTGCGCAGGAATCCCACCGTCTCCCTGACCGCCCCCACGTCCGGGTAGGGGCCGAAGTAGCGGGAGCCGTCCCGCACCAGGTGCCTGGTGACCATGACCCGGGGGAACTGCTCCGCCGTCACTCTCAGGTAGGGATAGGACTTGTCATCCTTCAGGTTGATGTTGAATTTGGGGCGGTATTCCTTGATCAGGTTGCACTCCAGCACCAGGGCCTCCACCTCGGAATCGGTCACCAGGTACTCGAACCGGGCGGCCTCGTTGACCAGCCGCTGGGTCTTCTCAGGCTGCCCCTTCGCCTGGAAGTAGGAGCGCAGGCGGTTGCGCAGGGAGATCGCCTTGCCCACGTAGATCACGACCCCGGCCCGGTTGCGGAATAAATAGACACCCGGACGCTCCGGCGTCAGGTCGAGGTCCTGCTTCAACTCCCGGATCTTCTGTTCCTGCTCGTCTACATCGACTTCAGCAGGCATGCCCGTCACCACTCTTCCCAAAGCGGTGAGAATGAAAATTGTTAATGTCCCAAGTTGTGTATAAGGTCATCCAATGATTGCCACTCATCGCCTTTTTTAATAGCGGCTTCGGCTTCAGACAGCTTGGAAAGAAGCCTTAAAGTAGCCTGCTTTTTTTCATATTCTCGGATATCCATAAGAACATATCATCCTCTGCCGTTCTTTGTACCCGGCTTAATATGTGGTCAGGCGCGCGAGAGAGCCGCTTGCCTGGACGAAACTGCCGGTTTCTGGAGCACCTGCTTCAAATACTGCCCGGTATAGGACGTGGGGTGGGCGGCGATCTCCTCGGGAGTGCCGGAGGTGATCAGGTACCCGCCCAAATCGCCGCCCTCGGGGCCGAGGTCGATGATGTAGTCCGCCGTCTTGACCACGTCCAGGTTGTGTTCGATGACCACCACGGTATTCCCTGCCTCCACCAGGCGGTCGAGGATCTGCAGCAGCCGCTTGATGTCGTCCTTGTGGAGGCCGGTGGTCGGCTCGTCCAAAATGTACAGGGTGCGCCCGTTGCTGCGGCGGGACAGCTCCGCCGCCAGCTTCACCCGCTGGGCCTCGCCGCCGGACAGGGTGGTGGCGGGCTGCCCAAGCTTGATGTAGCCCAGGCCGACGTCGTTCACGGTCTCCAGCTTGCGGTTCACCTTAGGGATATTCTGGAAAAACTCCACCGCCTCGCTGACCGTCATGTTCAGGACGTCGGCGATGCTCTTGCCCTTGTACCTGACCTCCAGGGTCTCCCGGTTGTAGCGGCTGCCCTTGCACTCCTCGCAGGGAACGTAGACGTCGGGCAGGAAGTGCATCTCGATCTTGATGATCCCGTCGCCCCGGCAGGCCTCGCAGCGCCCGCCCCGCACGTTGAAGCTGAAGCGCCCTGGCTTGTAGCCGCGCATCCGGGCCTCCGGGGTCAGGGTGAACAGTTCCCGGATGCCGTCAAATGCACCGGTGTAGGTGGCCGGGTTGGAGCGGGGCGTGCGCCCGATGGGGGACTGGTCGATCTCGATCGCCTTGTCCAGGTGTTTCAGGCCGCGCAGCTCCCGGAAGGCGCCGGGGTGCGCCCGTGCCCCGTTCAACTCCCGGGCGAGGGCCTTGTAGATGATCTCCTGCAGCAGGGTGCTCTTCCCGGAGCCGGAGACCCCGGTGATGCAGACGAACATGCCGAGGGGAATGGCCACGTCGATGTTTTTCAGGTTGAACTCGCGCGCTCCGTAGACCTCCAGCCACCTGTCGTCCGGACGCCGCCGTGCGCCGGGCACGGGGATCTCCAGCTTACCGCCCAGGTACTGGCCGGTGATGGACTCGGGCGCCTTGATGATCTCCTCCAGGGTGCCCTGGGCCACGACCTCCCCTCCGCGCACCCCGGCCCCCGGGCCGATATCGATGATCTCGTCGGCACTCAGGATCATCTCTTCATCGTGTTCCACCACGATCAGGGTGTTGCCCAGGTCGCGCAGCTTCATCAGGGTCTTGATCAGCCTGGCATTGTCCCGGGGGTGTAGACCGATGCTGGGTTCGTCCAAGATGTAGAGCACTCCCACCAGGCCGGATCCGATCTGGGTGGCCAGGCGGATTCGCTGGGCCTCGCCCCCGGCTAAGGTGCCGGCCGCCCGGTCCAGCGTCAGGTAATCCAGTCCGACATTGACCAGGAAGCCTAGGCGGTTGTCGATCTCTTTCAACACCTGCCGGGCGATCTGCTGCTCCCGGGAGGTCAGTGACAGGTTTTTAAAAAAGATGCCAGCCTCCCTGATGGTCAATCTAGTCACTTCGTTGATATTCTTTCCACCCACCCGCACCGCCAGGGCCTCCGGCTTCAACCTGGCCCCCCGGCAGACCGGGCAGGGGCGCGAGGTCATGAATTCGCTGATATCCTCACGCGCCTCTTCCGACTCGGTCTCCCGGTGGCGGCGGGCGAGGTGGGGAATGACTCCCTCATAGGTGGCAGACCAGGACTTGACCTGGCCATAGCTGTCCTGGTAGCGGAAACGGATGCGCTCCTGCGTGCCGTAGAGGAGGGTGTGCTGTACATCTGGCGGCAGATCCCTGAAGCGGGCGTCCCAGGAACAGCCATAGTGCTCCAGGACTGCCTGCACCAGCTGCGGGTAGTAATGCTGCGGCGTCCGCGTCCAGGGGATCAGCGCCCCCGCCCGCACCGGCAGGTCCGGGTTGACCACCAGCGACTCGTCGACCTCCAGGCGGTAGCCCAGGCCTGAGCACTCTTTGCAGGCCCCGAAAGGACTGTTGAAGGAGAAGAGCCGCGGTTCGATCTCCGCCAGGCTGATGCCGCATTCCGGGCAGGCGAAGTTCTGGCTGAAGATAAACTCCTCATCCGTGCCATGCGCCTGACCGGTCTCCCCCGGCGCCCCATCCGGCCCCGACGGTTGGTTATCTTCTGCCCCGGTCTCCGGCGTCCTGTCGCCCTGCACCAGGGCGATCACGGTACCACTGCCCATCTCCAGGGCGGTTTCCAGGGAACCGGCCAGGCGGCTTTCCAGCCCCGGGCGCACCACCAGGCGGTCAACCACCACCTCGATGTCGTGCTTGCGGTTCTTGTCAAGGACAATCTCCTCGCCGAGGTCCCGGATCTCCCCGTTGACCCGGACGCGCACAAACCCCTTATGCTGTACGTCGGACAGCAGCTTCAGGTGCTCCCCCTTCTTGCCCCGCACCAGCGGCGCCAGGATCTGCACCCTCGTCCCCTCCGGGCGGGCCATCACCTGGTCGACCATCTGGGAGACGGTCTGCTGCCGCACCGGGCGCCCGCACTGGGGACAGTGCGGCCTGCCGATGCGGGCGAAGAGCAGACGCAGGTAGTCGTAGATCTCCGTCACCGTGCCCACGGTGGAGCGGGGGTTGCGGCTGCCCGCCTTCTGGTCGATGGAAATGGCCGGGGAGAGCCCCTCGATGTAGTCCACGTCCGGCTTGTCGGCCACCCCCAGGAACTGCCGGGCATAGGCCGAGAGCGACTCCACGTAGCGGCGCTGGCCCTCGGCGTAGATGGTGTCGAAGGCCAGGGAGGACTTGCCGGAGCCGGACAGGCCGGTGATCACCACCAGCTTGTTGCGGGGGATCTCCACGTCGATATTTTTCAGGTTATGGACCCGCGCCCCCCGGATGACAATTTTGTCCCGTGCCGGGAAGAGGATCTCTTTTTCCGATTTTCTTGATGGCTCTCTTGCCATGGCCCGCTCTGGTACCCCCCTTCGCTAACCGGCGTCGCCCCCAGCAATTCGGCGGCAGCAGCCGCATCCTGCACCCGGCCCTCGCCCTTGCGGCCCTGCCGGCCCCTGGCGATGATCTCCTTGCGGAGTTCGATGATCATGTCCCGCACCCCGGCTGCCCGCTCGAAGGCCAGGTCACGGGCCGCCTGGCGCATCTCCTGCTCCAACTGGGCGATCATCTTTTCCAGGTCCGGTTTATCCAAGTTCTTGACATTCTTGGCACTGTATGTCTCTCCGCTCTCCGCCGCCACCGGCAGGGTGATCCCCAGCCCCCCCCGGACCGCCTTCTGGATGGAACGGGGCGTGATCTTGTAGCGCCGGTTGTAATCCATCTGGATGCGGCGCCGGCGGTCGGTCTCGTCAATCGCCCGCTGCATGGAGCCGGTGACGGTGTCGGCATACATGATCACCTTGCCGTCCAGGTTCCGGGACGCCCGCCCGCTGGTCTGGATCAGGGAGCGCTCGGAACGCAGGAAGCCCTCCTTGTCAGCGTCCAGGATGGCCACCAGGGAGACCTCAGGCAGGTCGAGGCCCTCGCGCAGCAGATTGATCCCCACCAGCACGTCGAACGTCCCCAGGCGCAGGTCGCGGAGGATCTCTATGCGCTCCAGGGTTTTGATCTCCGAGTGCAGGTAGCGCGCCCTGATCTCCAGCTCACTCAAGTAGTCAGTCAGGTCCTCGGCCATGCGCTTGGTCAGGGTGGTGACCAGCACCCGCTGCCGCTTTTCCACCCGCTGCCGGATCTGCTCCACCAGGTCGTCCACCTGGCCTACCGCCGGACGCACCTCCACCTCCGGGTCGATCAGCCCGGTGGGGCGGACGATCTGCTCCACCACCTGGCGGCGGCGGGACAGCTCGTAATCCCCCGGGGTGGCCGAGACGAAGATGATCTGGGGCACCCGGCCCACGAACTCTTCGAAGCGCAGCGGACGGTTGTCCAGCGCCGAGGGCAGGCGGAAACCGTAGTCCACCAGGGTGCGCTTCCGGGAGTAGTCCCCGGCGTACATGGCGTTCAGTTGGGGAATGGTCTGGTGGGACTCGTCGATCACCACCAGCATATCCTGGGGAAAGAAGTCCAGCAGGCAGTAGGGTGGCTCCCCCGGCTTACGCCCGGTCAGGTGTCGGGAGTAGTTCTCGATCCCCTTACATGTACCCACCTCCCGCATCATCTCCAGGTCATAGCGGGTGCGCTGCTCCAGACGCTGAGCCTCCAGCAGCTTCTCTCCGCTCCGCAGCTCCTGCAGGCGCTCCTCCAACTCCTTCTCGATTCCGGCGATGGCGCGCTCCATCTCGCTCCGGGGCGTCACGTAGTGGGACGCCGGAAAGACCACGGCGTGCAGGCGCCTGGCCAGCATCTCCCCGGTCAGGGTGTCGATCTCCAGAATGCGCTCGATCTCGTCGCCGAAGAACTCCACCCGCAACGCCTTCTCGCTGAAAGAGGCCGGGAAGATCTCCAGCACGTCCCCCCGCACCCGGAAGCGCCCGCGGGCGAAGTCGTAGTCGTTCCTGGTATACTGGATATCGACCAGCTTGGCCAGCACGCTGTCCCGGTCGACCTTCATCCCCTGGCGCAGGGACAGCATCATGTCCCGGTAGGCAACCGGCGAGCCCAGGCCGTAGATGCAGGAGACGCTGGCCACGATGATCACGTCCCGGCGCTCGAAGATGGAAGTGGTGGCCGAGTGGCGCAGTTTGTCGATCTCCTCGTTCAGGGAGGAGTCCTTCTCGATGTAGGTATCGGTCTGGGGCACGTAGGCCTCAGGCTGGTAATAGTCGTAGTAGCTGACGAAGTATTCGACGGCGCTGTCCGGGAAGAACTCCCGGAACTCGCCGCAGAGCTGGGCGGCCAGGGTCTTGTTGTGGGCGATCACCAGGGTCGGGCGCTGCACCTCCTGGATCACTCCGGCCACCGTGAAGGTCTTGCCGGACCCGGTAACCCCCAGCAGGGTCTGGGTGGGCAAGCCCTGCCTGACGCCCGCCGTCAGCTCGGCGATCGCTTTTGGTTGGTCGCCGGTCGGCTGAAAAGCAGACTTGAGCTGAAAATTATCCATAAAAAAAGCACCTTTCCCACATAATGCCTGCAGCCGGCAAAAAAAATAAACCGGGGCTTCCATCCCAGATTATATCATTTTTCCATACCTCATTTCATACTGAACTTGTTCGGACCCAGTTGAAAGCTACCGGGCTCGGGCGCCAAACAGGCGGCGGGCGATTCTCTGAAGGGGGCCGTCCATAGTGATGTCCACCGTTGGCAGGTCGCCAGGTTCCGGAACGGTCATCACCCCGAAGCGCCCGGCCAGGCCGGGGAGGGCATTCGGGTCCACGGCAACCCGGGCTCTTCGCAGACCGCCGGGCTCCTGCCAGTATTCGACCTCGAACGAGAGGCCGGAGATGTCCAGGGCGTAGGTCAGCTCAGCCCGGGAATTCACAGGGATGTCGCCAATCCTCAGGATCACGTCCCCGGAGCGCAGCCCGGCCTCATGGGAAGGCGAGGCCTTGCACACGTCCAGCAGCATCACCCCGCGGGCGGGCGGGACAAACCGTGGCTGTCCCTGCAACTCCGACCGTTGCCCGGCGTGGATGACCACCTCGTGGCCGAGGGGAGCGAACAGAGCAGCCAGAATAACAGTCTGCGGGACATGGGCGGCCAGGACGGCCAGCCCCAGTAGGACCAGGCTGAACACGGCCAGGTGCAGTGAGGTGACCTTGACCCGCTCCCGGGGCAGGCAGGTGACGGCCAGTTCCCCGTACCCCAGAGCAGCCACCACAGGCATGATGGTTAATACTGCCCCGGCCGGGAGCGCCCCCAGCGTGCCCAGCAATGGCCACCAACCCGGCATCTGTATCTGGGCGCCTCCCGCCGACAACTGCTGCCCAATAGTCACTGCCGCAATGATTGCCAGGGGGACCGGCCAGAACTTCTGGAGATTGAAGGCGCCTACCACCCGCCCGAAGCGGTTGCGCACATAGACCGGGAGCGGGCCGCTGTGGCCGCTGCCCAGGATCAGGGCGCTCTCAACCAGGTGCAGCACCGCCACCAGGCCCATCAGGGCCGGGATGTTCAGCTTCGGGTAGCCCGTGAGCAGGGAGACCAGGGCGAGGAGGCCGCCGGCGTAAGAGAAGCACAGAAAGCGCGGGTTGACCAGCATCAGCAGCACGGCCAGGACCCAGAGATAGAGGATGCCGAGATCGTTGACGGAGATCCCCAGCACCACAATCAGAACGCTGCCCAGCAATCCGCCGGCAATCCCGTAGACCAGGGACGTGAACACGAGGCGCAGGGTGGAGTCGCGCACCCCGAACAGCGCTTCCCTGGTCTTTTGCATCCGCTGGTAGAGCAGCCAGATCAGGACGATAACGATCCAGAAGAAGGGTTGCAGCAGCGCCTGCAGAAAAGCCATCGCAATCTGCGGAAGAACGGCACCCCAGGGAAAGCCCATCGCCAGACCCCCTTTACGCCGCTTGTTTCGGCGCCTGGCCGATCTTATCCAGCAGCACCTGGACCGCCTTTTCCAGTTGCAGGTCCGTCTTGCCGCCCGCAGTCTGATCGACCACGATGTCCGGATCGATCCCCTTCTTGTTGATGTCGATCCCCTTCGGTGTCAGATACTTGTCGGTGGTCAGTTTCACACCCACCTGGCCGCCAAGGTTGAAGACGGTCTGCACCACACCCTTGCCAAAGGTCCTGGTCCCGATCAGCGTCCCGCTGCCGGTGTCTTTGATGGCGCCGGCCACGATCTCCGAGGCGCTGGCGCTGCCCCCGTTGACCAGCACGACCAGGGGCACTTGCAGATACTTCTGGCTCCGGGTGGACTGCAGGATATCCTCGGCCCCGCTCCGGTTGACGATGCGCACCACCGGCCCCGGCGGGACGAAATAGCTGGCCACATCCACCGCCGTCTGTAAATCACCGCCGGGGTTGTCCCTCAAGTCAAGGACAAGAGCGCGGTAACCCTTCTTGTCCAGGCTGGCAAACGCCTGCGACAACTGCGGCAGGGTACTGGCCTGGTTGAAGGTTGTCACCTGGATGTAGGCGATCTCCGGGTGGCCCGGCAGGATCGCTCCGGTTGCCGAGGGGACCGAGATCTGCTCCCGCTTCAGGGTGACGGTGTGATACTGGCTGTCCCGCTGCCGCCAGACCTTGATGGTGACGGCGGTGCCAACGTCGCCCCGAAGCAGCTTGGCAGCATCGTCCATGGACATCTGGGCAGTGCTCTGGCTGTCGATCTGGGCGAGAATATCGCCGCTTTGCAGGCCGGCACTGCTCGCAGGTGTCCCGGGCAGGACGGATTCGATCACCAGGTGTTTATCCTTGTCCATGCCGAACTCCACCCCAATACCCCCGAAGGAGCCCTCGATCTGGACGTTCAAATCCCGGTAGTCGTCCTTGTTCAGATAGACCGAATAGGGATCGCCGAGAGAGTCCACCATCCCCTTGATGGCACCCTCCACCAATGTCGATACAGGCGGCGGCGCCAGAGCCTCGGTCCGGATCAGGAAATAGGTCTTGACCAGGTTGTCCACTCCCGTCGCATTCGCCCAAAAGAAAAGGCCGCCCAATCCGGCCGCGATGCAGGCAATGATCACTCCCACAATCACTGTCTTTACCCAACGCCGTTCCAGGGCATCCACCTCCAAAATCTGTCCGCTTCCTACCATATTATTGACTATATGAACTATCCTACCATATTATTCAAACGAAGCGAAGTGAAGTTTGAATAAGCCATTGCCTGTTTGCCCTGTGCGCCGCATTCCGACGTGCAGCCGTGCTTTCCCGTGCGCCGCATTCTTTTAGGCCGGGCAGTAAGCCCGGATGCGGCGGAAGCGGGGGCATTAGAGCGGGTAGTCATCTGTGGTAACAAAAACCTGGCCGCTCAAATAAAATATACAAAATCAGTTGAACAGCACCAATTACAGAGAAACGTAATTTCCGTTTAAAACGCCCTATTGAGGAGGTGCGATCAGAATGCAGTATGATTATTCCGGTGAAGAAATCCCCCAGGCTGTAAAATTACAGGCCATGGACATCCTTGAGGGATTGTCACTGGTTTTTATCCCCAATTGCGGACAGGCCCACCCCAAGGTATCTTACTACGCGGAGAGCGCAAAACGGAAGATCTTCTTCACGCCCGAAGAGGTGGTTTTTGCAGAAGCTAATCTTGATGAAGAGGAGCAGGCGGTCAAGGGATTTGCTCTCTACCTGAGGTTTGTAGGCGCCAACCCCACCCCCCCGGAAGGACGAGTCCCGGGTATCGCCAAAGTGAACTACTTTCTCGGCGCCGACCCTGACAGGTGGGACGCGGGTCTTCCCACTTATGAAGAGGTCATCTATCGCAATCTCTGGCCGGAGATCGACCTGGTCTTCAGAGAGCAGGGGGGGGAACTCAAGTACGAGTTCATTGCGCATCCCGGAGCCGACATCAAAAACATCAGTCTTAGCTTCTCCGGCGTGGATGACCTGGTATTGGACAAGGACGGGAATATCCTGATTCCAACCCCGTTCGGTGTCCTGACAGACAAAAAGCCGGTCAGCTACCAGTTAATCGACGGCAACAAGGTGCTCCTCGCCAGCAATTTCGTGGTCACAAAGAGCGAGACCGGAGAGAGCCGGTGTGGTTTCAGCGTGAGTGACAACTACAGCCCCGACTACACCCTGGTAATCGATCCGAGCCTGGGCTTCCCCCCCTACCCGAAAAGAGGAGGCCTTGATTCGGGCCTCGGCATTGCAATCGATAGTGCCGGCAACGCTTACGTGACCGGTTTCACCGAATCTCCCGACTTTCCCGTCACCCCCGGAGCGTTTCAAGCCAAGCGCAAGGGGTTCAAGAACGCCTTCGTATCCGTGATTAACACCGGCGCGACAGGCGCAGCCGCCCTTGCCTACTCCACCTACCTGGGAGGGGGCGTCCTGGACGTGGGCTATGGCATTGCAGTCGATAACACCGGCAAGATCTACGTGACCGGTTTCACCGAATCCCCGGACTTTCCCGTCACGTCCGGGGCGTTTCAGAGCAAATTGAATGGCTTCAAGAACGCCTTCTTATCCGTGCTCAACACGGGTGCTTCCGGCACAGCCGCCCTTGCCTACTCCACCTACCTGGGAGGGGGCGTCCTGGACGTGGGCTATGGCATTGCAGTCGATAACACCGGCAAAGCCTACGTGACCGGTTTCACCGAATCCCCG
>PKYJ01000068.1 GCA_003132605.1 Peptococcaceae bacterium
TTTAATAGTCAACAACAAACCGCGCCTTATATCCCATGCCTGAAGGCATGGGTTTTACGGCGCACCGATCATAAGAAGTGGTTCCATTCTTCACTCCTGACTCAAGTCAGAAGTATGCGTAGTGGATGGAATTTTTAAGAGAGCGGCCAGGATCTCCCTGGCGTTGGTCATGGCCTGTGCCCTGTGGCTGATCCGGTTTTTTACCAGAGCCCCCAACTCTGCAAAGGTCAGGCCCAGCGACGGCATCAGAAACACGGGGTCGTAACCGAAGCCGTCGTCTCCCCTGGGCGCCGTGGTGATCCGTCCCTCGCACACGCCCTCGCTCAGGTACTCGCATCCGTCAGGCGTAGCGATAGCGATCACACACCGGAACCGGGCGGCGCGCCGGCTCGCCGGAACCCCCTCCAGGGCAGCCAACAGCTTCCTGATGTTGGCAGCATCGTCATGATCGGAGCCGGCGTAGCGGGAGGAATAGATACCCGGGGCGCCCTTGAGATAGTCCACCACCAGCCCGGAATCGTCGGCCACCGCCACCAGCCCGGTGGCCCCGGCGGCGGCACGCGCTTTCAGCAGGGCATTCTCCTGGAAGGTGGCCCCCGTCTCCGCTACCTCGGGCAGGCCGGGAAAGTCCGTCAGGGAGGGCACATCCAGTTCTAACGTCTGCAGCAGCTCACGAAATTCGGCGATCTTGCCCTGATTCCGGCTGGCAATTACCACAATACGTCGAAAAGCCCCTAATTCTAGATATAGAGATATAAGGGACAACCTCCCTTAGTTTTTTGTTGTCAGAACACTTGTGATCCCCTTCTATTCCAATATTTCTTTCTGTTTGACGATCAGGCGATCATTCCCCCTGGCCGCCAAAGCCAGCAGCTCCTGCAGTTCCCCTCCGGTAAAGGGTTGCCCCTCGGCAGTACCCTGAATCTCTATGAACTCCCCGTTTCCGGTCATCACCACGTTCATATCCACCTCGGCCCGGGAATCCTCCTCGAAGCAGAGATCGAGCAGTAGCTCACCGCCCACCTTGCCGACACTGACCGCTGCCACGCTGTCCCGCAGCGGCAATTCACTGAGAGTTCCCTGCGCCACCAGGCCCCGCATGGCGTCTACCAGCGCCACATAGGCGCCGGTGATGGCCGCGGTGCGGGTTCCCCCGTCAGCCTGGATGACGTCACAGTCGATCCACACGGTGCGCTCCCCCAGCTTCTCCATGTCCACCGCCGCCCGCAGCGAGCGCCCGATCAGCCGCTGGATCTCCGACGATCGCCCGTTCAGCCGGCCCCTGGTGATGTCCCGGAGCGTGCGCACCATGGTAGAGCAGGGGATCATGCTGTATTCGGCGGTGATCCAACCCTTGCCCTTGCCCCTGAGAAACGGAGGCACCTTGTCCTCCACGCTGGCAGTGCAGATCAGCCTGGTGTCCCCCACTTCGATCAGGACCGAGCCCCCGGCGTACTTGAGATAATTACGGTGTATTGTGACAGGTCGCAGTTCCTCGGGCTTTCTCCCGTCCGAGCGCATCAACAACATCTCCTTTAAGCCAGGCATGCTGTTCGCCCACCGCTTAGTGGGCGCAGTCCTCCCGCCTGGCGCAAGCAAGCCTTCTTTACCAAATCTTATCATATTAGCGCTCCGCACTCAAGCTTGCCGGTATTCAAGCACCCGGGTTCAAACGAGAGACTTACAGGCAGCCTCTTCGGTGATCACCATACGCCAGTAATCCAGCAGGTCGCTCATGGTTTTGGCGAAGGGGATCTGCGGCGCCCAGCCGGTGAGGTTGCGGAACTTGGTGGCATCGCCCAACAGGACCGGCACATCCGAAGGCCGCATCAACTCTGGCACATTCTCCACCTTGATACTGCACCTGGTGTTGGCCAGCACGGTGTCCAACACCTCCCGGATCAGGTACGCAGTGCCTGAAGCCACCACGTAAACCTCTCCCGGCTCGCCCTTTTCGAGAGCCAGCCAGTAGGCGCGCGCCATGTCCCGCACGTCGGTGAAGTCCCGGCGGGCATCCAGGTTGCCACAGCGCAGCACAGGCAGGCTCCTCCCGGCCTCGATCTCCGCTACCTGTTTACAGAAGCTGGAGGTGACAAAGCTCTCTCCCCGGCGCGGCCCTGTATGATTGAATGCCCGGGTGCGGACGATATGCAATCCATAAGAGGCGTGGTACTGGTACCCCAGCAGGTCCTGGGCGACTTTGCTCACCCCGTACGGGGAGAGCGGCCGGAACGGATTATCCTCGTTGATCGGCAGTTCGTCAGAATGGACCAGGCCGTACTGTTCGGACGAGCAGGCGATCTGCACCCTCGTTTCCAGCTTGAGCTGGCGTAACCCTTCAAATATATTGAGCTGACTGAGAATGTTGGTGGAGATGGTCTCCTCCGGCGCCTTCCAGGAAGCGGGCACGAAGCTCTGAGCAGCCAGGTGGAAGATGTAGTCCGGAGCCACCTCTGCCAGCACCTTCTGCACGGAGAACGGGTCCCGCAGGTCACACTCGTGCAGTTCCAGCCTGGGGATGAGATGGCTGACGTTGTTCAGCCGGCTGCGGGTGCGCACCGTTCCGCATACCTTCACATCCGATTTCTGCAGGCACAATTCCGCCAGGTGGCTGCCCACAAACCCGGTTATTCCCGTAATCAATACCTTCACACGATCTCCTCCCATACATTTCTATGAAGCGGTGGCATTAGAGCGGGTAGTCATCTGTGATAAATCCTGATCATAATATGCATGCCATTATTTAACAGTCACACCTTTGTTGCCCTGATTCAGACCTTGTTCAACGCATGCCAGGCTGGGAGTAACGCTATCGAATGCATTCTCATACATATAAGGAAACAGAGTTAATCAATGGTAATCAAGGTTGCCATGGTAATCTGAAAAGCTCCGGGAGGGAGATTGGTGCTGGTATCACAGGTTTGCAAGGAAAGCGATTTTAGCGCTGAATGGTTCGATACTGCCAAAGAAAAATTATATAAACCATTTGAAATGATCATTCGTCGCCACATGGAAACGAATCAGTGCTACATACCGCTCCCTGTAATCTATCATCGCAAATTATGGGAGCATTGCTATATTTACCAGGTCCTCTCAGAACGCGGTCTGCTAACTCCGGGCAGCAGGGGACTGGGCTTCGGGGTGGGCCGGGAACCGCTGGTATCCCTGTTTGCATCCTGCGGCTGTCAGATAACAGCCACCGATCTGGATCTGGAAAACCCTCAGACAGCAATATGGGCAGATTCCAATCAGCATGCCACTGATCTTGACAGCCTGAACGAGTATGGCCTGTGCGAACCTGCCGCTTTTCAAAGATTGGTCACCTATGAAAACGTCGATATGAATCAGATTCCGGACCGATATGCAAACATGTTCAATTTTACCTGGTCATCCTGCGTCTTTGAGCATTGCGGCTCCATAGAATTGGGCGAGGAGTTCCTGTTCAACCAGGTGAAGTGCCTGCGTCCCGGCGGTATCGCAGCTCATACCACGGAATACAATCTCTCTTCTAACGAGAGAACGATGGAACAGGGAACATGTGTACTCTTTCGGCACAAGGATATCGAAGACATAGCTTTGAGAATGAGAGATCTGGGTCATGAGATTGAGCTGGATCTTGACCCGGGTATAGAAACGACGAATTCAAGGGTAGATCTACCACCCTACACCTACAATCCACATCTCAGGCTACAGCTCTGGGACTGGGTATGCACTTCCATCGGGTTAGTTATCAAGAATGGGGAATAAAGACTCCTGAGACCTCAAAATGCCGGCAGCTTTCTGCCATAAGCGGTTAGTTGCACTTTTTCGAACAGAGGTGAGTTTCTATGGATAAATATTGTGATGCCAGTCCCAAGGAAACAGATCCCGCAGGGGATGCCCGGAATGAGTCTGGCGAGATTGAGCGGCTGATCACAACGATAATCCACTCCTGGGAGGGCGATCCAAGATGTACGCGGAAGGTGCAGCAGCAGATACTCCCCTGGTTCTACAATTGCATTCACGTGCTGGATGTCTGCTGCGGGCAGGGTATCTTTCTGGAATCACTGCGCAACGCCGGGATTGCCGGAGAGGGGATCGAAGGCGACCCATCCCAGGCGCAGAAAGCCCGGGAACAAGGCCTCCGTGTCTACCAGGGCATTGTCCCCGAAGGCTTGAAGTCGATTTCAGGCTCTTTCGACGGCATCTTCCTGGGACACATCATCGAACATTTCAGCGGCCAGAAAGCAATAACACTGCTCTATCACTGCCTGGCACTCCTCACGGAGGGCGGCGTCATTGCCATCCAGACCCCCAACACCGCTCATCCGAATATCAACAGCCAGTTTTGGTTGGACATCACCCATGTGCGCCCCTACCCACAGAAGTTGCTGGAGACCATGCTGACGTGCCTGGGCTGCGATATCCTTTGTAGCAGCCCATTGAGCAACAGCGCGGACGGGAATTTAGACCTGCTGGTAGTGGGGCAGAAGCGCGCCCTGACGCCCGCCCAAAAGACCGGTCTGATCTGGGCCGGCCTGATCTTTTCTTCTTCCGGATACGGCCACGAGATCAGATCCTTTGTCAGCAACCTTGACCGGAAGAATTTCGATCTTAAGGTAATATCACTGGGTTTGGACGAGAAAGATCTGATCAACCCTGAAGAACAGGCGAAGTTGAACGTCCTGGGCCAGATCCCCGTCGACCCCGCCCGGGCGATAGTGATCTACCATTGGCCGCCGGAAACAGGCCGCCAGGATATCCGCGGCCGGGTAAACATCACACGAACGATGTTTGAAACCACCGGCATCCCGGCAAACTGGGTGCAGCCACTCAACCAGTTGGATGAGGTCTGGGTGCCCAGCAGTTTCAATCTGGACACGTTCAGCGCCTGCGGCGTTCCCCGGCACAAGTTGCGAGTGGTCCCCAGCGGGGTCGACACCGACTTCTTCCATCCGGATGCACATCCTCTGGACCTGGGCCTGGAAAAGGGTTTCACCTTTCTTTCCAACTTTGTCTTCACCGGCCGCAAGGGATGGGACCTGCTGCTGACGGCCTACCTCACGGAGTTCCGGCCGGACGAGGATGTCTCTCTGCTGATCAAAACATATGGAGACGCCAGGATCATCGGAGAGCGCGTCTGGCATTTCACTCAGGAGCATTTTTCCCAGAAACAACTCCCCCACTTCAAGGTGCTTGTCGACCGCTTGCACAGCAGTAAGCTGCCGGGGCTCTATACTGCCTGCAACGCCTTCGTGCTGCCCTCACGGGGAGAGGGCTGGGGACTGCCCTACATCGAAGCCATGGCCTGCGGTTTGCCCACCATCGGCACCAAGTGGGGTGGAAACCTGGAATACATGAACGAGGAGAANNGAGAACAGCTACCTGATCGAGATCGAGGGGCTGGAAGACATCCCGAGGCATATCGACACGCCGATCCTGATCGGATACCAGTGGGCAAAACCGAGCGTAGATCATCTACGGCAGCAGATGCGCCGCGTTTTCGATCACCGCCAGGAGGCCGCAGCCA
>PKYJ01000037.1 GCA_003132605.1 Peptococcaceae bacterium
ACGATCAGGCCGCGCTGGCCCTTGCCCAGGGGAGCGATCAGGTCGATGATGCGGCAGGCGATGTCCGGCTTCTCAGTCTCCAGGGTCAACCGCTCGTTGGGAAAGATCGGGGTCAGGGCGTCGAAGTGCAGCCGTTCCGCCGCCTCCTCCGGCGCCACGCCGTTGACCGTCTCCACTCGCAGCAGGGCGAAGAAGCGCTCGGTCTCCTTGGGCGCCCGCACCTGTCCGGCTACCCGGTCACCCGTTCTCAGGTCGAAGCGCCGGATCTGGGATGGCGACACGTAGATGTCGTCCTGGCTGGGAACGTAGGCGAAGGGACGCAGGAAGCCGTAGCCGTCGGGCAATATCTCCAGGATTCCCTGGGCAAAAAGGAGGCCGTTCTTCTCAGTCTGCGCCTTCATGATCTCGAAGATCAACTCTTTTTTGCGAAACCGGGAATAGTTGGCGATCTCCATCTCACGGGCGCTCTTGAGCAACTCCGCCATGGTCTTCTGTTCTAATTCCGTAACGCTCAAAAAAAATCCCCCTATTCATTTCGGAAGTCGGAAGCAAGAGGTCAGAGGTCGGAAAAAATTTAAAAGCAGGCCATAAAAGCGCTTTATACCATTCGGGTCAGATTCCTGATATGCAGAAATCGTATCCGTTGAGTGCCGGATTCAGGGTCCTGCGCTCCGCATTCTTCCAGGCCGGGCGATAGCCCGAATGCGGAGGAAAGCGCGCCTACACACTGGGGAAACAACCTGCGAGCGGACACCGACGGGGTGGTCACGCATTGTGGTAAATGAAGCGATGAAGCGGCAGGAGTTATGCTATCCTAAAATATACCATCATATTCAGAGAGAGTCAATGCTTGCGCGCCTATTTTTAACAGAGGACAGAGGCAAGATGTCAGAAGTCAGAAAAAGCAAGAGCATGAACATCTAACTTACGGCATCTATTCCGGCATCCGACTACTATTCCGGCGTCTGACATCCGATTTCCAATATCTTTTCGGGCAGGGCGTAGTCAGGCTTGCGTGCATAGTAGTGCCGGGCGTCGATGAAGCGCACCGTGCCTGTCCTCCCCCGCATCACCAGGGAGTGGGTACGGGCGCCCCAAGAGGTGTAGTGCACACCCCTCAGCAGAGTGCTGTCAGTGACGCCCGTGGCCGCGAAGATCACCGAGTCTCCCCGGGCCAAGTCATCCATGGTCAACAAACGCTTGTAGTCCTTGACCCCCATCTTCTCGACCCGCGCCACGTCCTCTTCGTCCATCGGCCAGAGCCGGGCCTGCATCTCGCCCTCCAGGCAGCGCAGGGCGGCGGCGGCGATAACTCCCTCGGGCGCTCCGCCAATGCCCACCATCATGTCCACCCCGGTGCCCTCGAAGGCGACGGCCACCGCCGGGGCCAGGTCTCCGTCAGTGATCAACTGGATGCGGGCACCGGTCTTCCGTACCCTCTTGATCACGTCCTCATGGCGCGGTCGGTCCAGGATCACCACGGTGATGTCCTCCACCTGTTTGCCCAAAGCCCCTGCCACGGCCTTGATATTTTCCTCTATCGGGGCATCCAGGCTGATCTTGCCGACAGCCTTCGGCCCTACGGCGATCTTGTCCATGTACATATCCGGAGCATGCAGCAGGCAGCCTTTAGGCGCCACAGCCAGCACGGCGATCGCTCCGGTAAGGCCCTTGGCCACGATGTTGGTGCCATCCAGGGGGTCCACCGCCACGTCCAACTCCGGGGACACCCCGGTACCCACCCTCTCCCCAATGTACAGCATCGGGGCCTCGTCCATCTCGCCCTCGCCGATCACCACCGTGCCGTCGATCTGCACGGTGTCGAACATCCGGCGCATGGCGGTGACGGCAGCATCGTCAGCCATCTCCTTGTTGCCGCGCCCAAGCCAGCGCCCGGTAGCAATAGCTGCTGATTCCGTAACTCGAACAAACTCCAAGGTAAGCTCCCGATCCATGGCTTCTCCTTCCTCCCAGAGAACAAGCGCATACGTTGAAACACTACCTTACTCACTCTATTATTTCTTGGAACGCCTGCGGCCCTGCCCCTCTTTGCCGATCCCGATCATGTTGACGCTGCTCGGACCCAGCACGATCTCCCAGATCTTTTTCACGGCCTCAACGTCCTGGCGGGTCTCGGCGCGGATCGTCCCGAAGGACCCGCAGCCGGCGCAGCTCAGCTCGATGCGGTCTGCAAAGATCTCCACATCCACCTGCTGGTTGCCGCACTGGCAGGAAAGTTTCCCATCCTCTGCAATTTTATGCAGGCAATCCAGAATCTCATACATGATTTCCGGATTGGCGAAATAGTCGGTATAGCCCAGGTCCTCCGCCATCTCCTGCAGTGAGCGCTCCTGGTTGGCGATGCACTTCTTCACCTGGTCCCGGGGACCGATGAAGCCGATCTCCAGACCGGTTTCATCGCACATCAGGCTGAGTACCCTCCCGGACCAGATCTCCCTCAAAAAGAATTCCTGCAGGTGCTTGCCCTCGCACATCAGGCACTCCACCTGAAAATAAAATACCTTGCGGTCCCTATTGCTGATCATCAGCAGGGGTGTGCCGCAGGCACAGGTTAGGCGCAGAGTTTTTTTGGCCGAAAAAGAAAAAAGAGATAACGAGTGGTACTTTATTTTGCCGCATTCGGGGCAACGCAGTGCCAATGCGGTTGTTGTCGTAATGAGCAACCCACAGACCTCCTCAACGAGTTCTGCTTGTATACTTCTCCATTTTTAAACAAAATCCTCTAAATATTTTAATTGCGGTGAGACACGGTGAGATAGAGGGACGGCTCTCCTGTCTCCTCCCCGATGAAGCCGCCGCCGCCCACGCCCGAACCTCGGGAAGGTCAGGCGATGGTCACCTCCGGGCTCAGGTACACGTCCTGAATGGCGCCCAGCAGTTGGATTCCTTCAGGCATCGGCTTTTGGAATGCCTTGCGCCCGGAGATGAGCCCCATCCCCCCGGCGCGCTTGTTGATCACAGCCGTGCGCACAGCCTGGGCAAGGTCATCTTTCCCGGAAGCGCCCCCGGAGTTGATCATGCCCGCCCGTCCCATGTAGCAGTTGGCGACCTGGTAGCGGGTCAGGTCGATCGGATGATCCGATGTCAGCTCAGAATAGACCTGATCACAGGTCTTGCCGAATTTCAGCGCCCTAAATCCACCATTATTTTCCGGTTGTTTCTGCTTCACGATATCCGCCTCGATAGTGGCGGACAGATGGTTGGCCTGCCCGGTGAGATCGGCGGACAGTTCGTAATTGGTCCCGTCAACCTTAAAGGCATCGTTGCGCACGTATGCCCAGAGGATGGTCACCAGTCCCAGGCTGTGGGCATGGGCAAATACCTCGCTGATCTCCTGGATCTGCCGGGTGCTTTCCTCAGAACCAAAATAGATGGTGGCGCCGACCGCTACCGCCCCCATATCGAAGGCCTGGTCGACGCTGGCGAACAGGACCTGATCGTATTTGTTGGGATAGGTAAGCAATTCATTATGATTGACCTTGAGGATGAAGGGAATCCGGTGGGCATATTGCCTGGCTATCGAACCCAGCACACCCAAGGTCGAGGCGACCGCGTTGCACCCGCCCTCAATGGCCAGCCTTACGATGTTCCCAGGATCGAAGTAGATCGGATTTGGCGCAAATGAAGCTCCTGCCGAGTGTTCTACGCCCTGATCAACAGGCAGGATGGAGAGGTATCCCGTACCCGCCAGCCGTCCCGTGTTGAACATCATCTGCAGGTTGCGCAACACTGCCACCGGCCGGTCGGATGGGATCATGATCCTGTTTACAAAATCCGGCCCCGGTAGCTGGAGGCCTTCCTTGGCGATGGTGGTACACTTATGGTTTAAAAGATTGTCTGCCTCGTTGCCCAGTAGTTGATCGATTCTGATCGTCACACCAATTCCCCCTATCTTGTACTATAGTTTTGGTAACCATAAATCATCTTCATGTTTTTTATGTTCGATATTATCCAGAACATTCCTGCATTTATTATCAAAAATCCGGTGTAAGACTTCCGGCATCCAACCTCTGATTCCCGCCGGCAACGTAGACCCGCGGGACCGAGGCCTTGATAGCCGTGCGGCGCCCCGGCAGCCTGACCGGCGTTCCCACGCTTACTGCTGGTAGCTTACCCACGTCCACACAGGTTAATTCCATGCCGACCCGCCCCAGGACAGGCACGGTTTGGGTATCGATGGTGACGTGATGGATCCCCGGGGGCAGACCGAAAAAAGACACGGCGGTTTTAGCCAGCACCTTGAGCAGATCGATCCAGTCCGCCGGGCGCGGCGCCACGTCCAGCCCGAAGCCGTCGCTGTAACCGACCGGCAGCACCGCCAGCACCGTGTCCCTGGCGATCCGGTGCGTCCGGCCATAGCCCACCGTATCTCCCCGTCGCACCGGCTGCAGGTGAACCACCCGCGTCCAGAATGACCAGGGGTCCTTCAGCCTCAGCCCGTCGGGCAGGGTATGCTCTTTGACACCAGCCGGCAACTGGCCGTAGAGGAGGTTGCCCACTCTTACCATCTCCAGGTGCAGTTCCGGGTAGAGCAGGGTGGCGGCGCTGTTGCACACGTGGCGCAGTGGGATGCGGACTCCCCGCTCCCGCAGTTCTTCCACCATGCTATTGAAGAGCCGGTACTGGCGCCTGGTGAAGTCCGGGTCGCCGGAGGCCGCCGCAAAGTGGGTGTAGATCCCCTCCAGTTGCAGGCCAGGCAGAGTCAGGAGCTTGTCCAGGGCGCACCGCAGCGCCTCGGGGGTGAAACCGGTGCGCCCCATGCCGGTCTCGATCTTCAGGTGCACCACCGCCTGCCGCCCAATCCGGCCGGCTGCAGCGGACAGGCGCTCGGCCTGGGGCAAGGAACCGACCGAGAGAGTCAGGCCGCACTTGACGGCTGCATCATCCTCACCCGGTAGCAGCGGCCGGAAGACCAGCACCGGGATGGTGATCCCGGCCTGACGCAGCGCCGCCCCATCCCCGGGGTGGGTCACCCCCAGCATCTCCGCCCCCTGGGCGACCGCAACCCGGGCTACCGGGACCAGCCCGTGGCCGTACCCATCCGCCTTGACCACCGCCAGCAGTCTCACTCCGTGCTCCAGCAGTCCCTTGACCGCAGCCACATTACCGGCGATGGCGTCCAGGTCGACCTCCACCCAACTGGCAAACTCAACAGCCTGTTCCACGCTCTACCTCCAGCCTCAGCCTGACAATCGACACCTCAGAGAGTCCCTGTTTCAACCAATCGACGACTAAAGTGATTCTTCGGTCTTGGGGCTGTCGCTGTGACGCAGCAAGCGGCGCGTCACCTTCTGGTAAGCGGGAAGCACCCGCGTCCAGAGGAAGCACCAGACAGGCGCCAGGATCAGGTCGTACTCCCCGATGAACTCGGTGAAGACAGCGGCAAAGCCCTTCTTGAACCGGTACAGACCGGCCAGGTGGTCATCCGGGTCAGCGCTGCCAGGCACTCCCCGAAAGTCATACAGACTGCAGCCCTGCTCCCTTGCCCAGCGGATCATCGTCCACTGCAGCAAGTGGTTCGGCATCACGTTCCGGATGCGGTTGGAAGAGGCCCCGTACAGGTACCAGACCCGGTCGCCGCAGTGGAAGGCCAGCGTCCCGGCAATTGCTTGGCCCTGGTAATCCGCCAGAAAGATCCGGGCAGCCGGGTGCCCCTTGGGCGCGCTCACGAACAGGTCCCACATCCGTTCAAAGTAGCTGAAGCTGCGGACCAGGAACTGGTCCCGGCCGGCGGTCTCTTCCAGGATGTCGTAAAAAAGCCTCAGGTCGTGAGCGTCTTGGGCAATACGCACACTGACACCCCTGCGCTCCGCCAGGTGGATGTTGTACCTGGTCTTGCTCTCCATGGCCTCCAACAGTTCTTGTTCGGTAGGAGTGACGTCCAGTCGGAAGACATAGCGGGGTTGGACGCCCCCGAAGCCGGACCGGTTGCCGCTGGGCTTGAAGCCCGCAGCGGCCAGGCGCATCCGGTAGCTCTCCGCGACGACGCCAGGTTCAGTGGGAATGTCCGGGTCAATCTTGATAAAAATGGCGCCATGCCGGTGCGCCAAACTCTTGACCGAATCCCAGAAAAACCTTTCCCCCTCCTGATCACATTCCTCGCCGATGATGGGGCCACGGGGGGCGTAGGCAATGGAGCGGCGCAGATAGCGGTAAAGCGGCAGGCGGCGCTTCAGGAGGGAGATGGCGGCCACCGGCCGGTCGTCATGCCAGATCAGCAGCCGGAGCGGCTCCCACCCGGTAATACTCTTCAACTCCCCCCACTCGAAGTTCTGCAGAAAGTGAGGCTTGCTTGAGGAGCAGATAAAATCATTGAACAAGTCCTTGTCTTTTTCCTCGATCAGTTGTGCCCGATACAACTGCCAACCTCCCAGCCTCAGACGTAGCTATTCTACCCAATTTTTTCAGGAACAACGGCGGCCTTTTTCAAGGCTGCCCCGATAAAGGCCTTGAAGAGTGGATGCGGCCTGTTGGGGCGAGACTTGAACTCCGGATGAAACTGGCAGGCCACGAACCAGGGGTGGTCCGGCAGTTCCACGATCTCGACCAACCTGCCGTCGGGAGAGGTACCGGTGATCTGCAACCCACGGTCCTGCATCTGCTGGCGGAAGACGTTATTGAATTCGTAGCGGTGGCGGTGGCGCTCCTCCACCGATTCGGCCTCATAGGCCCTGCTCGACCAGGAGCCCGGCTGCAGTACGCAGGTATAATGCCCCAGGCGCATGGTGCCGCCCAGGTCCTCCACCTCGCGCTGCTCCGGAAGCAGGTCGATTACCGGATAGGGTGTCTCCGGATCGAACTCGGTGCTGCTGGCGTCCTCCAGGCCGCAGACATTGCGGGCAAACTCGATCACGGCGCACTGCATGCCCAGGCAGATCCCGAAGAAGGGGATTCCCTGCGAACGGGCATAGTTGATCGCCTTCACCTTGCCACTGATGCCCCGATAGCCAAAGCCGCCGGGGACCAGGATGCCGTTCGCCGCGCCCAGGATCTCCCCGGCATCGCCGTTCGCCAACACCCCTGCGTCCACCCAGTCGATCTTTACCGCTGCCCGGTGGGCAATGCCGCCGTGACAGATGGCCTCGTTGATGCTCTTGTATGCGTCCCGGAGTTCGATGTACTTGCCGACCACAGCCACCCGGGTCTGCTGCACGGGATTGCGGCAGATGGACACCAGTTCCTCCCACTCTTTGAGGTCCGGTTTGCCGCAGACCAGCCCCAGGCGTTCCACGGCAATATCGGCAAAACCCTGGGCTTCAAGCATCAGGGGCACCTCGTAGATAGAATCGGCGTCCACTGCCTCGATCACGCCGTTCTTTTCAATGTCGCAGAAGAGGGCGATCTTGTCCTTGAGGTCTTTGGACAGGGGGCGTTCACTACGGCAGATGATGATGTCCGGCTGGATCCCGATGCTGCGCAGTTCCTTCACACTGTGTTGGGTCGGCTTGGTCTTCAGTTCCCCGGCAGCCCGCAGGTAGGGGACGATGGTGACGTGGACGTAGAGCACGTTCTCCCGGCCGATGTCGCTCTTAAACTGGCGGATCGCCTCCAGGAAGGGAAGCGACTCGATGTCGCCGACCGTGCCCCCGATCTCGGTGATCACCACATCCGGGCCCTCCTCCACGGCGATTCGCTGGATCAGGTCCTTGATCTCGTTGGTGATGTGCGGGATGATCTGCACCGTGTCACCTAAAAAATCACCGCGGCGCTCTTTTTTGATCACAGAATGGTAGACGCGGCCTGCGGTGACGTTGCTGGTGCGTGTCAGGTTTTTATCGATGAACCGCTCGTAGTGTCCCAGGTCAAGGTCGGTTTCGGCGCCATCTTCGGTGACGAAGACCTCCCCATGCTGGTAGGGGCTCATGGTTCCCGGATCCACATTGATGTAGGGGTCGAACTTCTGCATGGAGACCTTGCAGCCCCTGCTCTTGAGCAGTCGTCCCAGGGAGGCGGCAGTGATCCCCTTACCCAGCGAGGAAACCACTCCGCCCGTGACAAAGATGTACTTGGTCAAGTCTCTCCCCTCCATTAGTCATTGGCCGTGGGCCGTTGGACGTTAGCCACCTTGATTGTGAGCATTAACGAACCGCCTCCTCAAACTATTCCTCCGGGTGAGCGATCTCGTCATCCAGGTCGTCCTTATCCTTAGTGTCGCTGTCCGAATCAGGCTCACCCTCCTCGAGCAACCCTTTGTCGACCAGCGGTTCCTCATCCAGGTTGTCCCTGGTGATCACCCTGGTAGGACTACTGTCGTCATATTCGATCGACTTGTGCATCAAGCTCAACAGCGGCACCTGGCGCGCTCCCTTCTGGGGCGCCATCGTCCGCAGGCCCCAGCATCCCTGGCCTACGCTGGTAAAGCGGGTATCCAGGTTGAGCCAGGTGTAAAAACGTGCCCTGGCCGCGATCTGATCGTCCCGGTCAGCATAGAACCTGCTGGTAACTTCGTCGAGCAGCACCGAATAATGCAAGGGTTGCCCATTTGCTTTTAACAGTTCGTGGACAAAACCGAGGATCTTCTCCTTCTCTTTAAGGCTTTCAACCTCCGGCAAACCAAATCTCCTCCTTTCTCCGGTCTATTGGTGATCTCCGGCCGTAACCACGCTGGCGACTTCAGCCGTGGGCCAGGCCATAACTTCGCTTTGCTTCGTTTGAATCATTTTTGCACACTGTTGGCGATCACATCCTCTCGGGTGTTGTCACCCCCACCAGGTGCAGAGTGTTGCGCAGGGTGATCCTGCAGGCGTTGATCAGCACCAGCCGGGCCTGGCTCAAAGCAGGCTGGTCAGACAGGACGCGGCAGGTGGTATAGAATCCGTGAAACAGCGTGGCCAGCTCGTTGGCATAGAAGGCCAGCCGGTGCGGTTCCAGGTGGGAGGCCGCATAGGCGATCTCACCGGGAAGCTCGGCAATCTTCTGGATCAGGGCCAGCTCTGCCGGGTTTCTGAGCAGGGAGCAATCGACCTGCGCTACGGGCGGCACCGCCTCCGCTTGCCTGAGGATGCTGCAGATCCGGGCATGGGCGTACTGGACGTAATAGACCGGATTCTCACTGGATTGCTCTTTGGCCAGATCCAGATCGAAGTCCAGGTGGCTGTCGGCGCTGCGCATGACAAAGAAGTAGCGGGCAGCATCCGCTCCCACCTCATCCATCAGGTCACGCAAGGTGATGTACTCCCCGGTGCGCTTGGACATCCGCACCGGCTCGCCCCCTTTGAACAATCTGACCAGTTGCATGATGATCACCTGGAGGCGGTCCGGGTCGATGCCCAGGGCCTCCACCGCCCCCTTCAGCCGGGCGACGTGGCCGTGATGGTCGGCGCCCCAGATATTGATCACCCGGGCGAAGCCCCGCTGGAACTTGTTCCGGTGGTAGGCGATATCCCCGGCAAAGTAGGTGGGAATGCCGTTGCTGCGGACCAGCACCTCGTCCTTCTCATCCCCGAACAGGGTGGAGCGGAACCACAGGGCGCCCTCCTCCTCATACAGATAGCCGCTGGCCTGCAACTCCTTCAGGACCCTCTCGATCTCACCATCATCGTGCAGGGTCTGCTCTGAGAACCAATTATCATAGCGTACCCGGAAGTCCGCCAGGTCCCTTTCCATCTGGGACAGCTTCTCCTTCAGGGCATATTTGACCAGCATCTCCCGGCGCAACAGGGGATCGACCCCCAGATACTTGTCCTTGACCTTGCCGACTAGGTTCTTCATGCTTTCCAGCAGGTCCTGGCCGGGATACCCGTCCTCCGGAAACGGGACGTCTTGCCCCAGCAGTTGCAGGTAGTGGGCCTCCAGGGAACGGCCGAAGGCCTCGATCTGGTTGCCGGTATCGTTGATGTAAAACTCTCGCTGTACATTATACCCGGACGCGGCGAGGAGATTCGCCAGGGTATCCCCGAGGGCCGCCCCGCGGGCGTTGCCCATGTGCAGCAGGCCGGTGGGGTTGGCGCTCACAAACTCTACCTGGACATACTCGCCGCCCCCCAGGTCGGAGCAACCGTAGCGCTCATCCTGGGCATCCACCTCCGGCAGCACCTGGTAGTGCCAGGCCGGATCGAGATAGAAGTTGATAAACCCGGGGCCGGCCACCTCGGCCCGGGACACATACCCGGCAGGCAGGTTGACGAACTCCAGCAACACCTGGGCGATCTGGCGGGGGGATGTCTTCTCTGCCTGAGCCAGCAACAAGGCCAGGTTGCTGGCAAAATTCCCGTGAGTACGGTCCCTGGGCACCTCCACCGCGAAGCCGGGCAGGTCACTGCAAGTGAGCCGGCCGTCCCGGCGCGCCTCTTCTGCCGCCCGGGTCAGTGCCTGGGCGATCTCTCTTCTGATACTCTCCAAAACCTCCATGGTTGGCTCCTTAATGTCGGACATCTATGACAACAATTGTGGGAAGGTGGCTGGCAGACAACTATCACAAGATTGCTTCGACACCGCATATATTATTCCTCTCAGAGCCAGAGATTTCAAGTGGCTTTTTCCCGCCTCTCGCCTCTCAATAATGGTAGGGCTCCCGGCGCAGGATGCGGAAGGCCCGGTACAACTGCTCCAGGAGGACGACCCGGGCGAGCTGGTGGGGGAAGGTGAGGCTGGACAGGGAGAGACGCAGGTCAGCCTGGGCCAGTACGGCCGGTGACAGCCCCAGGGTGCCGCCCAGCATGAAGGTGAGATCCCCATGCCCTCTCCCATCTGGTGCTTGGGGTTGACCGAGCCAGGCGGCAAGGGCCTCGGAGGTGAACTGGTCGCCCCGTGAATCCAGGGCTACCAACAGGCAATCCTGGGCAGTGCCGGGTCCGGCGGGTACCCCGGCGCGGGCGCGCCGCAACAGCCGCTCCCCCTCCCGCAGTTTCACCGCCTGGCGCTGGCGGTCTCCGGAGGGCACCGGATCGTCGTCAACCTCGATTATCTCCAGGCGGCTGTATCGCTGCAGCCTCTTGGCGTATTCCTCCTGGGCCAAGACAAAGCCGGGCTCCTTGATGCGCCCGACCGCCACGATCCTGATCTGCACGCCTCGCCCCTCACCTCTCTTTGGGAAGCGGGATGCGTGAGGAGTGACCGCCCATAATCGCGGGCGCCCGGCCTCTCACATCTCATCTGTACAGGTGATGGATGTCGATCTTGTAGTCAGAGAGCGGAGGGTTGTCCACCGTGACCGGGATTATCTCCCGGCGCTCCTTGAAACCGGAAGCGACAAGCTCCCCCAAGAAGCTGAGGGTGACCTGACGCCCGGGATGAGCAAACAACAGTTGCCCGGATGCGGCCAGGCTGTTGGCTAGAATCCGGCCGACATAGGGGTTGCTCCGGGGGTTGTAGAGCACGTCCGAGCCGATGATCCAGTCGAACTTCTCTCTGAGAGGCCAGTCGCGCCAGTCCGCCAGCTCGAAGGCAACCCCCTCGATCCCGTTGCGTAGAGCGTTGCGGCTGGCTATCTTCAAAGCCTCCGGCTGGTAATCGCTGATGGTCACCCGGGCGCCCTTGCAGGCTGCCACCAGGCCGGGCAAGCCGAGGCCGGCGCCCAGCTCCAGCACTCTGTCCCCGTTGAAATCGACATGCCCCCAGATATATTGGGCCAGTCCCCGGGAGGCAGGCCAAAGCTCCGCCCAGTAAGGGATCTGGTCGTCGTCCTCGGGGTTGGTGACCAGGTCTTCCACGTTAGCCACGATTTCGAAAGAAAGCGATAAGCCCGGAAGGCAGTACTGCAGGTCACTTGCGCTGATCATGCTCTCCCCCCGATCTCCTCCTATACCCGCACCACCAGTATGGCGCACAGGACGCCGAGCAGCAGCCCCACCGACGCCTCGAGGGGAGTGTGGCCCACCCCGTTCTCCCAGAGGAAGGAGTTATCGGCGACCCCCTGCAGTCTCTCCTTCAGGACTCTCGTATGCTCGCCGACTACCCGCCTCAGGGTGACGGCATCGTAGACCACGATCCCCCCGAGTACGGCGGCAACCTGAAAGGCGGGCGAGGCCCAACCGAGTTCCAGGCCCAATGAGGCAGTTAGGGCGGCGACAACCGCGGCATGCGAACTGGGCAGGCC
>PKYJ01000140.1:0-2234 GCA_003132605.1 Peptococcaceae bacterium
AAGCGGGGCATTAGAGCGGGTAGTCATCGCGGTAAAGGGTTGATTATATGGTAATTGACGGAATAACACTCACACCACAAAACCTGCTGCTGTTGGCATCCGGCCTGTTGTTGGTGATCGGTCTGTGTTTCCTGATCCTGAACATCCGCCTGCTGGTGATTGGCAGGCGGTATCAGAGGTTGATGAAAGGGACCCGGGGGGCAAACCTGGAAGAACTGTTGGGAGAGACCCTGGAGGCCTGTCAGGAAATCCGGAAGCGGCTCGGTCAGCTTGAGGACGGCACGGGCAGCCTGCTTGCGGACCAGGCGGCATCCCTGCAGGGAGTGGGCTTTGTGCGCTTCAATGCCTTCTCCGAAATGGGGAACATGAGCTTTGCCCTGGCGTTGCTCAATAAGAATGTAGACGGTGTAGTTTTTTGCTGCCTTGTCAGCCGCGATGATTGCCGCCTCTATGCCCGGCAGGTGATTGGCGGCGTTTCCACCACTCCTCTGAGCAATGAGGAGAAAGAGGCGATCCAGAAAGCCCTGGCCAACAGCCAAAGACTGTAGCCGCGATCCTTTACAGACGGCTGTTCATTGCCGGATCCCCCATTGCCCTCTGCAGGGAGCGGGGACGGAAATGACCAAGCAAACGGACGAAAGAACTTGGGAGAGGAAATAATGTCCCGAAAATTTGTATGGTGGCGGAAGCATTTCTTGGTCCGCCTGGTAGACCTGTTGCCGCTGTCAAGGCGGGGAACGCAGGTCAAGGATGTCAAGCCCCCGTTCTGGCTGAAGGAAACTTGCTTGCGCGGCAGGCGTTTTTTGACCCGCCCGTTAACCCTGTTGCTGGTACCGCCGCGGGGAACGCAGGTCAAGGATGTCAAGCTCCCGCTCTGGCTGGCGGCAGCCGGTGGGTTGATCGTGTCTGCCCTCTTGCTGATCAGCGTCTTTGCCTGCGTCCGCGCCGTGCAGTTGCAGGGCGAGATGGCGGAGTTGACCCGGTTGCGCCGGGTCAACGCAGAACAGGGTCTCGTGTTGCAGTCTTTGCAGCAGGAGGCCCAAAAGGATCGCACCTCCTTGCAGGAGATCGGAATCCTCGAGCAGAAGGTGCGGGCAATGGTCGGGCTGGGCAGCAGCGGGCAGGCCAGCCGGGCTGAGCCGGCCGGGGGCACGTCCACACAACGGGCAATGCTGCTGGGGGCCATCTTCAGGCCTGCTCTCTCGACTTCTGCGGTGGCTGTAGACCTGCAGGGGATCACGCAGGATACCGCATCCAGCAGGCAAGGACTGGAGACGTTGCAGCAGAACCTGGATGCTCACTTCAGGGCTATCAATGCCATGCCTGACCATTGGCCGGTGAATGGCCCAATTACCTCTCCTTTCGGTATCCGCCAAAATCCCTTTGGGGGGGATGGCACTGAGTTTCACACCGGTATCGACATCGCAGCGCCCTATGGCACTTCCGTAGAGGCAGCGGGTGCTGGAGTGGTGGTTTTTGTCGGCTACAAACCTGCCTATGGCACGGTGATCACTGTCGACCACGGTAATGGCTACCAGACCTCATACTGCCACCTCAGTGGCGTCTGCACCACTACCGGCAAGAGAGTGCAAAAGGGAGAGGTGATCGGCCGGGTTGGCACTGAAGGCCGCAGTACGGGCCCTCATCTCCATTTCGGGGTAACCCTTAACGGTGTTCTGATCAATCCGCAGCCGCTGCTGAAATAGCCATAGCTTCGCTTTTATGTCCCTCACCTCCACCGCATCCGGGCTTACCGCCCGGCCTGAAAGAATGCGGCGCACAGGGCAAACAGGCACATGGCTAATTCAAACTTCGCTTTGCTTCGTTTGAATGGGGGAACTGCGTGGCAGAAGGGTGAACAGAGCCGCTCCCGGGCAGAAAGAAGGGGTAAAAATGGCGTGGGGCAAGAAAGACAGTCTGGGTACCGATGAGAAACTGGACACTATTCTGGGCAAGGGCACAAGCTGCAATGGCGAGATGGAGATTGTCGGCGGGATCCGCATCGATGGGCGCTTCAAGGGTTCTATCAAGGCCTCCGGGGATGTGATCGTCGGGGAAGGCGCCCATATCGAGGTTCGAGGGGAAGACAAAGAACTATCATGACCTTGATGCGTAGGTCGTGTGCACTGGCGCTAAAATACACACGATATCATTGCAATTTCCCGCGTATGAGATGCCTCCTCAAGATTCGAGATTCAAGGCTGGATATTGAAGGTTCAACTGGGTCTTGGCTT
>PKYJ01000140.1:2304-2607 GCA_003132605.1 Peptococcaceae bacterium
CATCTGTGATGAATTGGCTAAAGGCCAACTCCTACAAAAATCGAACATCGAGAAGTGGTGTGGAACCGTGTTTGCAGACCGTAGGGATGCAGGACGGCGGCTTGCCGCTAGGCTGCAGCATCTTCAGAAGCAGGACGTGAGCGTGCTTGGGATTCCCCGGGGAGGCGTGATCGTGGCTGCAGAGGTGGCGGCAGCGTTGGACGCTCCGCTGGATGTGATCGTGTCCCGAAAGATCGGGGCGCCTTTCAACCCCGAACTGGCCGTCGGAGCGGTGGCGCCCGACGGTACGATTTTTTACGACGA
>PKYJ01000161.1 GCA_003132605.1 Peptococcaceae bacterium
CAGCCGCGCCAGGTAGGTGACAGCCAGCATCCCGATTACAACCCAGAAGAAGGTTTCCATTTGCTCAACCCCATTCCAAGTGTGGCAGCAGCGAGCGTCGCCAGGATTATGTTCCAGCTTCCCTTGAGGAAGAGACCGAAGATAAGCGATAGGAAACCCGCAACAATGGCGGTAATCACTGTCTCCCGATTCTTGATCAGAGGGATCAGCAGGGCGATAAACATCGCCGGCAAGGCAAAGTCCAGCCCCAGCGCCTGGATGCCGCTCAGCCATCCCCCGAGCAGGCCACCCAGCAGGGACCCGGCATTCCAGGCCAGATAAGGAGCCAGTTGCAGTCCGAAGATATAGGAGGGGGTTTTCGCTCCCTGAGCCAGCACCACCGATTCTATCGAAAAGGCCTCATCGGTGAGACCGAAGGCCAGGACAAGCAGGCGGCTGATGCCTATTTTCTGAAGAAACGGCGCCACCGAAGCGCTGTACAGCACGTGCCTCAGATTGACCAGCCCGATGGTGGCGATGATGCTGAAGGGGTTGGCGCCTGCGGCAATCATGCTGACAGCGATGAACTGGGCTGCTCCGGCATAGACGAAGAGGGACAGGGATACCGCCTGGAACAGGCTGAACCCGGCTTGCCTAGCCAATATCCCGTAAGCGATGCCGATCGGCAGATAGCCGACCACGACCGGAGTGGAGGTGACAACACCCTGCCGGAAGTCATCGAGCCGGCGCTGCAGTATACCTTTTTTCCCGCAGTCTCGCCCCGGCCCCGGTTCGTTCGTAGGGCCGCTTTGCACGGCAGGCGCTAAGAAATCGTCCATATCAGACCAGCCTCAAAAGCGCAGATTCGTGCTTTTCATTCCTGAGCACACCAGGCAAGTAGACGCGATCATTCAAATTATATCGCAAATATAATATCATTGTACTAGCGGTCCAAGAAGGCTGCGCGAGAACCCCACGACGAATTGCTCGCCAGGGGTGGCTGTGTAAGAAGGCGCGATCTGATAGTCAAGAGGGATGGATGAGCATGTTGCAGAAGGCAAAATAGAAATGACCTACGCGTACGTTGCGTACGCTATATACATAACATATAATGTGATCCAGGAGGGATGTGTATGCAGGAAATTTTAAACGCTACGGAAGTGCGCAAAGACTGGGGGCGCTTTATCGATAGTGTGGTTCACGGCAAGCCCGGCATTATCAAGCGCAACCGGGACATCATTCTCTCACTGTCCATTCCGCAGGCTAAGGCGCTGTTACAGAACGTTTCCTTTAAGGCCTACTTCATCAAAGAAGAGGACGGAACCGTTACAGCCGGGTTGGAGGATATCGATCTGCTGGTCAACCGGGAGGATGAGCAGGCCACCAGATTGGCGCTGGCTAAGGAGTTGGTCGACTATGCAGGTGAATATTTTAACAACTTCCAACTGTATTTTCAAGCGCCCAACCGCCGGCCACATTTTCCGTATGTCTTGGCAGTCTGGTTGCAAGACGATGCCAGCGGCGTCGCGGAGCTCATTCATGCTTAGATGGAGAGACATCAAGAGATTTTGTGAAAATGATGGCTGGGAATTGTATAAGCAGACGGATCATTATTTTTACCGGAAACTGATGCCTGGCGGTACGTTAAAAAGAACCAAGATCTCCATGGACTCCGGCGAGGTGTCGGGACATCTCTGGGAAGAGATATTGAAAAGGCAACTGCAGGTTACAAAGGAATACTTCAATGGCAAGATTTGAACAGGATGTTTGTGAAAAGAAGAGAAAATGAAAGCATCATGCAAACATCATTCTGATCATCCTTCTGTTGGTCATGAGAGAGAACTTCACGATTGACGGCGCCAGACAATAAGAAAGCCAGTACCTGCATCGGCAGCGTTGCTGGCTTTCTTGACGGGGTCTTTTATTGAGGCTGAGATGTTGCCGGAGGCTGACGTTTTCCGATATTCTGGAGTTGTGTGGCCCAATTGCCTGAGTTGATGCTCTGCAGGATCTGGTTTTCCTGGGCCTGAGTCAGCTTGCCATTAGTGACGGCCTGAGATAACTGGCTCGTAACACTGCTCAGGATGGTGCTCTGGAGAGTGGCCACGGTTGTTCCCTTGGTCAAGGCCAGGGCATCAACGGTCTGCCCGCCGCGCAGGGCGGAGATCACGTCCTTCTGGGCCATGCCCAGGGCAGTAGCCAAGGGTTTCAGGGTCATGAAAGCCCCGCCTCCCGTGCGGTTGCCCAAGCCGCCCTTTCTATTGCCGCCGAACCCGAGGAACTGAAAGTTCCCCTTGCTGATCCGGGATAGCATCTGGGTGGCCTGCGTCTGGGTTAGCTGATCGCTAGACACCGCCTGGTTCACCGTCTGGGATTCGGCCGTCTGGATGTCGTCGGTCAGCGTTGACGAGCTGATATTCAGGGTGCCTGCCAGATTGCCCAGGAAGGTCTGGGACAGATTTTGCGTAGGCGTGGCCGGAGCGGTGCTAGCACCCGCAATTGTGGCACCAGCAGCGGTAGTACCCAGGATCGTCCCGGCCAGAACGATTACCAGCAACTTTTTGTTAAGTTTCATTTTTTCACCTCCCCTCATGTCTCTGTAACCCTACCATAATTTCCTTAAAACAACCTGAAAGGAAACTGAAAGAATGCTAAGAATATCTGGGACAGAGGTGGGGGTCTCCGGCGCCTAAAATGATAATATAATTAGACGAGTGGTTGAAGGCCGAGATCATCTGGCTCTTCTGGTACCTGGAATGGCAGACTATCCAGGTCGGACTGGGAAAGGGCGGCGGCCTGAGTGGCGCTTTGCTGCCGGTCATCTTGCTGGTGCTGGTCGTCACGACGGGAGTATATATCTGGCAGTCAACCCATCCTGGAGATAATGCTGGCCGGGGAGGGGCATAGGTGGAGCGTGAGTTTGACTCAAAGTAGCCGGTGGATTCTAATGCCAGGGTCGCCGGACAATACCATCACCACCACGGACTTCGAGCCAATCTTCATCAAGAAGAGGGAGTCTGGAGTATCTGTTCTTTAAGGGCCGTGTCAAAAGAATCTTCATACAAGCAAAAATACAGGGAGTTAGCCAAGGCTGCAGGATAGTGCAGGCTAAAGAGTCAGGAGTTTCTTGATCGCCTCTCCCAACCGCCCGATCCCCTCTTCGATGGTCGCCTCATCGGAGCAGGAGTAATTCAATCTCAGGGTGTCGGCTCCGCCTCCATCGGTGTAGAAGGGGGCTCCGGGGACGAACGCCACATTTGCTCTGGTTGCCAGGTCAAAGAGTTCCAATGAGGATATTCCTTCAGGCAGGGTCACCCACAGGAACATGCCTCCCTCGGGCTTCGTGTATTGAACTCCATCCGGGAAGTGGCGTTCGATCGCCGAGACCATCGCTTCCCGCTGCCTTTTATATGCTTCCCTGATTCTTGCTATGTGGCTGTCGATGCCGTTGTCAGCCAGGTACTGGTAGATCACGCGCTGGACGAAAAAGCTGGTGTGCAGGTCGGCTGCCTGCTTGGCCACGATGATCTTCTCCATGATCTCCCTGGCGGCGCAGATCCAGCCCAGCCGCATCCCGGGAGCGATAATCTTCGAAAAGGAACCGAGCAGGATCGCCCTATCGCCAAGGTAGGTTTTCAGGGAGGGCAGGTCGTTCCCGATGAATCTCAATTCTCCGTAGGGGTCGTCCTCCACAAAAAGTGTGTCGTGCTGTTGGAGGAGATCCGCCACCTCCCTCCGGTTCGGCCCGGAATAGGTGATCCCCGAGGGGTTCTGGAAGTTCGGCACCCCGTAGAAGAGCTTGCTCCGGTGTTCCCGCAGGGTGGCTGCCAGCGCTGTTATGTTCACCCCGTCCTCGAGCAGGGGGACGGGGTGAAACTGCGGCTGGAACATCGAGAATGCCTGGATCGCTCCCAGGTAACCGGGGCGTTCGATGGCCATCCCGTCGCCCTGATCGAGAAACACCTTCCCGATCAGATCGAGGCCCTGCTGCGAACCGTTGGTGATCAGGATCTCGTCCGGGTCGACGGTTAGGCCCCTGTTCTTCAGATACCTTGCGGCCAAGTACTGCCTCAGCGGCAGGAAGCCTTCAGTGGTGCTGTATTGCAGGACGCTGTCGCCGCTTTCAGCCAATACCTTGATTGTGGCCGCGCTGATCTCTGTGACGGGGAAGAGCTTGGGGTTCGGGAGTCCCCCGGCGAAAGAGATTACCTGGGGATTTTCCGTAACCTTGAGGATCTCCCGGATAAACGATTTTTGGACGCTGCCCATCCTGCCTGCAAACGAATAGTTCATCTGCATTCGCCTGCTTTCTATTTGCGGTTGAACTCAAAATGTAGCCAATATGGTATCGAGAAAGTCATTAAAAGTATATCAATTTATTGAGCCTGTTTGGAAAAAAGTTATCCCCCAGTATTTTTGTTTGCGCTACTGAGTTTTGCTGCTGTTTCAGCGGGGCTTCCTGCTGCGCTATCCCAGTCCGATCACCGGTCATTACCGCTTTGGGGAATAACACCGGGTCGACAGCGGTGCAGGGTGCTCTGCGATATTGGTCCGCTACATGTTGGCGTGGCAGCATGGGTTTCTGATCGTATGCCAGACTGCTTGATCACACAAAATAGATTGTGTTACCATCATTGTTAGGACAAAGACAAAGATACCAGATACACCTCTGGATCTTAAGGAGGAATTTAGCTTGAAAGTGATGATTATCACCAGCAGTCCCAACAAGGATGGCCTGACCGAAACCTGCGGCGGAGTTGCCAGGCAAGGGGTCGAGGCCGCCAAAGGGGAAGCCGTGATGGTGCGGTTGAATGATCTGAACATCGCAAAATGCCAAGCCTGCGATAATGGCTGGGGTACGTGCCTGAAGGAGCACCGGTGCCAGATGGAAGATGATTTTCAAAATCTGCATGAGTCCCTGGGCGCCGTGGAGGCATTTATTGTCATCACACCGGTGTACTGGGGCGATCTGAGCGAATCTGCCAAGGCGTTCTTTGACCGGTTGCGCAGGTGTGAAGCCCCTAATCAAAGCCGGAACCGGCTGGAGGGCAAACCGGTGATTTCGGTGGCTGCAGCCGGAGGAAGCGGCAGAGGGACGCTCACCTGTCTATCTTCCCTGGAAAGATTATGGACTCACGTGAGAGCGGACATCTTCGATCTGCTCGGGGTCACACGCCGAAATAAAGACTATATGCTGGAGGCAATCCGGTCTGCTGCAAACCAGATGGCTGCAAGTTGAAGGACGACAAATTGTTCTGTCCGGAGACACGCATCATGGAATTGATCAAAATCAAGGGCGGCGCCTATTATATTCCGGCGCCGACGAACGTGGGGGTCTATGTTTTCAAGGACAAGCAGTGCCTGCTGGTGGACACCTGCCTGGACAACAGCGAGGCCCGGCAGATCGACGGAGTGTTGCAGCAGCATGGCCTGCGCCCAAAATACATCATCAACACCCACAGCCACCTTGACCACTGCAACGGCAATCACTACTTTCAGACTACCTATCCGGGCTGCCAGGTGCTGGGTCATGCCAGCGGCCGGTTGTTCCTGGAAAACCCCGACCTGCTGTCCGTGATCCTGTTCTCTACCGATCCCATCAGGGGCATCCAGACAAAGGCGCACCGATTCACGACGCAGTATTCGCTGGATTGGGGAGTCAATAAGATCAATGATGAAAAATTTGCGATCTTATCTTTAGAGGGGCATGCGCCAGCCCAGATCGGCATCGTCACGCCGGAAAAGGTCTGCTTCCTGGGAGACGCCATCTTCAGCCGGAGCATCCTGGATAAATACTCGCTGCCCTACCTGTACGACATCGCCGGAAGCCTGAACACCCTGCAGCGGCTCCGGGAGATCGATGCCGACCAGTTCGTGGTCGGGCACGCGGACCAGGTTTATGACAGGGCCGAACTCGGCAAACTGGTTGACTTCAACCTGGACAACCTGAACCAATATCTGAAGCAGGTCCTGGAACTGCTGGAGCACCCGCTGACCCGGGAGGACCTGCTGGAAAACCTGGTGGTGTTGAACAACCTGGAGCTCAGCCTGGCGGAATATCACATCCTGTTGGCGACGGTGTCTGCCTTTGTCAAGTATTTCTACGATCGGGACGTCATCGAATTCTCCATCGCCGACGGCAGGCTCTACTACTATCAGAAATAGTCAATCACTCGCATAAATGCGGAGTTTCCGCTGAATACCCAGTCTGATGCGCTTCGGCAGCAGCCTGAGTGCTGATACCTTTAACCGGACATCATCTTCTGAAAGCAGATGTCACAAAAAGACGGGCGCCGGTGTTAATTTAGAGTAAAGAAAACTTGGCTTGCGCCAAGCCATGGGTGTGAGCGGAGGGCAGCATAGGAGCGGGCAAAAGCGGAGGTGGTTCCCTGAGAGCATGTCCAGTGTGGACAGCGGAGGTTTGGCAGGAATTCGGGAAATGGGTTATCATTAGGAAGGACGTCAGTGAACAGGACAGAGGCAAGGAGCAATGGCCATGCCTGATCGACCGGTGTCAAATGCGTCTCAGCCTGGGCACGGCGTCCTGGGTAAGGCGCCCGCAGGCATCTCCTACGAGGAGACCTACCGCAGCTTTTACGCCCAGGTGGTGCGCCAACTGACCTGCCTGTTGGGCGACCGGGCAGCGGCGGAGGATGTCGCCCAGGAGACCTTCCTCAAATTGTACACGGTTCCACCCCCGACCAGGCAGAATATCGGGGGTTGGCTGCACCAGGTGGGGGCGCGCCTTGCCCTGAACTACCTGCGTGGCGAGAAGCGGCAGCAGCGGCGGGAACTCCAGGCGGAAGATCCTTCCGGGGACAAGGTGATCCCCCTGGAAGAGATCATGTGGAGGCAGGAAACGGTACGCCTCGTCAGGGATCTGCTGGGCGGGATGCCTGCCCGGGAACGGCTGGCGCTGCTGCTGCGGCACACCGGCTTTACCTACCAGGAGATCGCTTCGGCCATAGAGGTCGCCCCAGGCTCGGTGGGAACGTTGCTGGCCAGGGCGCAGCGGCGGTTCCTGGATCTATACAGGCAGCGGAAGGATGATGATGAGCAGTGAGGTGTTTCAGCGAAGGGGAATTGCAGGCCTATCTCGATGAACAGTTGGCGCCGCGGCAGATGGTGTCGGTCAAGACTCACCTTGCCCTCCGCCTGAAGCTGCGCCAGGCAGTTACAGCAGCGGCCGCAGCGGGCAAGGTGAGTCTTGACCGAC
>PKYJ01000043.1 GCA_003132605.1 Peptococcaceae bacterium
TGTGTCCACCATAAAAAAATTAATATTCTAAGGCTGGCTGCATTCCGGCGAGCGACCTCCTACTTATGGGAGCGAGCGGAATGCAGCCAGCCGAATAACTCTACGGGGCAAGATACAGTGTTTTTTAATTTTTTGACTGGCTGCGTATTTTTACAATCTTTTTTACTTTCCGATGCAAAACTCCTGAAAGATGGCATCGATGATCTCCTCGGACACCGCCTCTCCCAGGATCTCTCCCAGCGCCGACCAGGCATCCCATAGGTCAACTGCCGCACAGTCCAACGTGCCCCCCACAGATATGGTCTCCAGGGCGCTGCCGATCGCATCTCTCACCTTCTGCAATGCGACCTGGTGCCTAACCCTGGTGAGCATCGCCGGCGCAGCCTTAACAGGTTCTGCTCCTACCAGACTCACCAGTTCCCGCTCCAGCTCCTGCAGCCCCCAACCCAAACGGGCGGAAATCTCCAGCACCGGCAATCCTCGTTCCAAGGAAGCCAACTGCTCCTTGTTCAGCAGCCGCTCCTCCGCGTCTATCTTATTGAGCAGAATCAGACTCCGTCGAGCCTCCAGCAGATCTAAAACCATCCGGTCCGCCTGCTCGAATGTGGTTGTGGCATCGAAAACGGCCAGAATCAGGTCTGCCTGGTCCAACGCTCCCTTAGCTCTCTCGATCCCCAGCGTCTCCACAACCCCGGCCCTGTCCCTGATGCCTGCTGTATCGATCAGGCGGATAGGAATCCCCCTGATGCTGACCATTTCTTCGATCAGGTCCCTGGTGGTGCCCGGGATGTTCGTCACCAGAGCGCGCTCCGTGCCCAGCATCCTGTTCAGCAGCGTTGATTTGCCGGAGTTCGGTTTACCCAGCAGCACCACCGCCAGGCCCTCCCTGTAGATGCGCCCGGCCCTGCCAGTCTGCAACAGTTCGTCCACCCTTTCCAGAAGCACTTGCAGATCGCTCTCCAGGGCACCTTCTTCTTGCTCCGAGATCTCCTCCGGGAAGTCGATACCCGCCTCCACCCCGGCCATCACCCGCTTTAACTGTTGACGCACTTCCGTCACCAGCGTGGAGAGGTTTCCGTCCAATTGCTTGATGGCCTGGTCCATTCCTGTTCCGCTGCGGGCGCGGATCAGGTCGATCACCGCCTCCGCCTGCGCCAGATCAATCCGTCCATTGAGCCAGGCTCTCTTGGTAAACTCCCCCGGTCCGGCGAGGCGCGCCCCTTCCTGCAATACCTGCTCCAGGATCCGGTTCGCCGCCAGCAGTCCGCCGTGGCTGTGGATCTCCACCACATCCTGCCTGGTATAGCTTTGCGGCCCCCTCATCACCACCACCAGCACTTCATCAATCGTCTCTCCGCCGGCGGAGCAGATATGTCCGAGATGCATCACCCGGTCCGGGGCATGGGACAGCCTCAAGCCTTTTTTCCTGGGTCTGAATACTCTTTCCACCAGATCAGCCGCCCCGGTTCCGCTCAGTCTGACGATGCCGATGGCAGCATACCCCAGGGGTGTTCCCGGCGCTGCGATGATCTCCTCGTCCGTCTCAGCGGCCATGCGATCCGCCTCTTTTCTAGACTGAAAGGGACTTCTTTCTCTGAAGTCCCTTTCAGTCAACTTATTTCGGATGTACAGCAGTAAATCATTTTGTAGCATCCATTATTTGAACTGCATTGAGTATCTAAATTAATTCAGCGCCTCTCTTTTCTTGGGCTGATGATCACCTTCCGGTAGGGCTCCTCCCCGGTGCTGCTTGTTTCCACCCACGGGTTATCCTGGAGAGCTACATGGATGACCCTGCGTTCATTTGGGGTCATAGGTTCCAGGACTACCTCGTGCCCGGTCATGTGCACCCTCTCGGTCAGTCTCCTGGCCAGTTTGCGGAGGGTGTCCTCCCGTCGTTCCCGGTAGCCTTCGGCGTCCATGATCAGACGCACCTTGTTCTCCAGGCGCTTGTTGATCGCCAGGCTGGTGATCAGTTGCAGGGAGTTCAGGGTCTCCCCGCGCCTTCCAATCAGTAGGCGCACGTCCCGTCCTTCAAAGTTTACCCGCCAGCATTCTTCATCAGGCCATACCTGGAACTTGACATCCAGGCCAATAGCCCCTACCACCTGATCTAAAAACTCGGTGATCGCCTTTTCCGGAGTAGGCTTCAACCGGGCCCTGACGCGTGCCTGCTTACTGCCTATTATCCCCAGGAATCCTTTCGATCCAGAGTCCAATACCTCTATCTCAGCTTCCTGAGGGTCTACGCCCAACTGTTCCAGGGCTTCCTTGGTTGCTTCTTCTGTTGTGGCGCCGCTTGCCTCAACCCAATTCATGACGGTTGTTCCTTCTCCCTTCCAGTAACTACCATGCGTTTGATGATCAGTTGTTCGACGATGCCGGCAATACTAAAAACCACCCAGTAAAGAGCCAGTCCTGCAGGATACATACTGGCCAGGTATCCGATAAACAACGGCATGGTGTAGAGCATGGTCTTTTGGTTGGGATCGATCTTCCCGCTGGTAGACTGACTGATCACATACTGCTGCCCGAAGGTGGCGATCACGGTCAGGATCGGCAGTATATAGTACGGATCTTTTAATCCCATGTTCGGTATCCATAGAAATCCGGCGTGTGCCACATCAATAAACTTATTGTTCAAAGCCGGGTTAAAAAAAGTGCGCAGGGCGCTGAACAACGCAAACAAGATCGGCATCTGCACCAGCAAAGGTAGGCAACCGGCAAAGGGGTTGGCCCCTGCTTCCTTATAGAGCTTCATCACCGCTTCCTGGGATTTTTCAGGCTTGTCCTTGTAGCGATCCTGGATCGCCTTGATCTTCGGCTGCAGCTCCTGCATCGCTCTCATGGAGCGCATCTGAGTGACCGTCAGGGGGAACAGGACTAATTTTAGCAAAACAGTAAACAGGATGATTGCCAGGCCGTAACTAGGTACACCGATAGCTACGGTTACCTGGTAAAGATATTGCAGCAACAAAATAAATCCATTAACAAAGCTCTGCCACAAAATAACCCCACCCCTATACTATCCCGGGCGGGTCTTCACCTCCTCCTGCTCGCTTCCTTTTAATTATTCACTATTCAAGTCGCCATAAAACGTTTCTTATATAAATTATGGAGTATTAGACCACGGGGTCGTATCCGCCCTTATTAAAGGGATGGCACCTCGTTAAACGCATTAAAGCCATCCACAGTCCGCGCCAGCATCCATACTGCTCCAGCGCCTGGATGGCATATTGCGAACAAGTCGGATAAAACCTGCATGCCGGTGAACGCCACGACGACCAGAATTTCTGATAACACCTGATACCGGCGATCAGCAGTCTCTTCATCAATTTTTCTCCTGCACAGATTGCCTGATCAGGCCCGCCCGCCCGGCAATCAAGACAAAATCCTGCTCCAATTCGTTGTATGATACCGCTGTGGCAATACTAAAGACGTTGACCACTATGTCTAAGCCGTCCCTGTATTCTTCCAGATGTGTTCTGCAGATACTGCGCAACTGTCGTTTCAGCCGGTTTTTTTGAACCCTGGTCTTAACTTTTCTCGCTACTGCAAAACCAAACCTGGTAAATCCATCCGGCTTTTTCATATACTTCAACGCCATATACCGGCCGCGCACCTTCCGGCCATCCTGATATACATCCTTAAATTTTTTCAGGCGGTGTTGACGTGTCAGCATCTTCTTTGCCTACATTCAGGCGCTCAGTTTCTTGCGCCCTTTTGCCCGGCGCCGCCTGATTATATCCTGCCCGCTCCTGGTATGCATCCTCTTCATAAAACCGTGCACCCGCTTCATTTTTCTGTTTTTTGGCTGGTATGTTCGTTTCATTCGAGATCAACCTTCCCCTGATGAACTTGAACCTGTTTTTTCCTTTGACTTCTTTTTTTCATTATAAACAACTGTTACGCTATGTCAAGCCACGCCTCACGTCTCCTCCTGCCCGTTTTTTTCGCTTGCTTTAACCGTCCATTGTTTGTTATATTTAACATTGCCGTAGTACGATATTCCCTCTAGCTTGTACACATCTTCTTATACACATGTTGACAGTTTTGTGGATAATAAAAGGTGATGAGTATGATTAAAGACAAGCTCTCTGATATCTGGCCGGAAGTGCTTTCCATCTTGAAGAAAGAGGTTGACGCCGGCAATTACTCGACTTGGGTTAATTCCGCCCGTCCTCTGGCCTACATCGATGGTACCCTGGTGATCGGCACCATTGATGAATTTACCCGTGAATGGATGGAGACTCGCTTCAGCACTCTGATCAGATCGCAACTTGAAGCCAAACTCAAGCGCGCTATCTTTCTTCGTTTTGTGAACTCCCTGGACACGGAAAATTTTGCTATCACTCGGGATATCGAAGAGATTCCCATGTTTAACCCCAGATACACCTTCGATTCTTTTGTGACCGGGAGCAGCAACCGTTTTGCTCACGCCGCCTCCTTGGCAGTAGCCGATAACCCTGGTCGCGCCTATAACCCATTATTTATTTACGGCGGTGTCGGGCTCGGCAAGACCCACCTGATGAAGGCTATCGGCCATTCCATCCTTTATAACACCAAATCATTGAGGGTTGCCTATGTTACCTCGGAAACCTTCACCAATGATGTGGTGATCGCCATCCGTGAACATAAAAATGTGGAGCTTCGCAATAAGTATCGTACAGTAGATATCTTATTGATAGACGACATCCAGTTCGTGGCCGGTAAAGAGAGTACTCAGGAGGAGTTTTTCCACACTTTCAATACCCTCTATGAAGCCAATAAACAGATTGTCATTTCCAGCGACCGTCCCCCCAAGGAATTTTCCACCCTGGAGGAGCGCATGCGCTCCCGTTTCGAGTGGGGTCTGGTGGCGGACATCCAGCCACCGGACTTGGAGACCCGAGTGGCTATTCTCTCTAAAAAAGCTAAAAGTGAGTCCTATAATATTCCTGATGACGTATTTCTTTTTATCGCATCCAAGATCAAAACTAATATCAGGGAACTTGAGGGCGCCCTTCTTCAGGTGGTAGCCAAAACATCCTTGAACCATAAACCTATAAACATGGACACCGCTCAGGAAGCCCTCAAAGAAATTCTTAGCTCTGACCGTCCCCGTAGCATCACGATCCAGATGGTTCAAAAAGCGGTTGCCCAGGTATTCAACCTGAAAATGGATGATTTCAAGGCCCGCCGCCGTACTAATGATGTGGCCTTTCCTAGACAGGTCGCCATGTATCTTTCCCGGCAGCTGGCAGATGTCTCACTGACTAAGATTGGCGACGAGTTCGGTGGACGGGACCATACTACCGTCATGCACGCCTGCGACCGCATCAAGGAAGAAATGGCTATTAATAGAAATATTAAGGAAAAAATTGATGATGTCATCAAAATTTTACATTCTTAATGATATTTTGACAAGTTTACACCTGTTCCACAGGCTATCCATCCGGTTATCCACAGTTGCAATCTTTTTAGATTATAAATCTCTCTAAGACCACAAGAATAATCATACACATTTTACCGGGCCCTATTACTGTTTCTGTTTTAATTACTAATAAGAATAATAAAGATTTTCATTTCTTTAAGGAGGCGCCAAAACACCTAATGAAGATTCATTGCTCCAAAGCAGTTCTCGTTAATGCTCTTTCAGCCCTCAGCCGGATCATCCCCACCCGGGCTGCTCATCCCGTTCTCAGCGGCTTTATGATTTTTACCAAGGATGATACTCTGTTGCTCCAAGCCACAGATCTAGAACTGAGCCTGACTATAACTGTTCCTGCCGAGGTAGAGAGTGAGGGCTGTACTGTGGTCACCGGGCGTCACCTGACAGAGTTGATCCGCCGGTTGCCTGACGGTAATTTGACGATACAATTACTAGAGGACACCCAGCAGTTGGAAATACTGTATGGACAAGCCTCGGTGCATATCAACACCTGGGCGGTAGCTGATTTTCCGGCCCTGCCGTCGCTGCCGGAACAGAACAAGATCGTCATGGAAGGCGCCAAATGGAAGCGTATACTCAGAAAGATCACCGTTGCAGCAGCTCCCCAGGAGGTGCGTCCCAATTACGCCGGGGTTTACATCCAGCTCCAGTCCGGACAATTGAAGTTGACTGCCACCGATACCTACCGCCTGGCAGTTCTCTCTCTACCTTATCAGGAAGAGATCCCCNNGATCTCCGACTTTGCTCTGTTTGTGCCGGTACGTCCCCTGGGCGAGGTGAGTAGGCTGCTGGATGACGATCAACAATTGGAGATCTTCTGGGATCAGGCCACCATCGGGTTCCAGACTGAAGTATTCACAATGACTGCCCGCCTGATGGATGCCCAGTTCCCAGCCTATGAAAAAGTGATTCCTAAGGAATACCGGCTGCGGATCGGGGTAGATAAAGAATTATTGAACGCCACCCTGGAACGGGCGGTTCTGTTTAACGAACTGCCAGCACAACAGGCGGTGGTAGATCTAAAGATAGAAGAGGGCATTTTGACCATCTCTGCTGAAGCCGCCCAAGTAGGCTCGATTAGAGAGGAAATTCCGCTGGTTTACGCCGAAGGTGAGTCCTGCGAGGCCATGTTCACCACCCGTTACCTGTTGGACCCCTTGAAAGTTATCGACCAGAACAAAGTATCCCTGTGCTTCAACGGTCCTAGAGAGGCTGCGGTGTACCTGGAGGACGGGGATGAGTCCTACCTTCACCTGATCCTCCCGGTGCGCCGGCTCACTGATGACGCGGGCGGAGCCGGTGCGTGATGCTGGAAAGTATCCATCTTCGCTATTTTCGCAACTATGAGGAATTGGATTTTCATCCCGGGGAAGGTTTTATAGTGTTGGTGGGGCCCAATGGGGCCGGAAAGAGCAACCTCCTGGATGGAATCCATTATCTGGGTGCCGGCTACACCTGCAGGCAGACTCAGGAAGAAGCCCTGGTGCAATGGGGCGCTGATTTTTTCGTGGTTCGCGGCTGCGTGCTACAGAATGGCCTGAAGTACGACCTGGAGATAGCCTATCAACGGGAGACCAGGCGTAAGATCATCAAGATCAATGGTAAACGGGGCCTGCCGGGAGCCTGCGCAGCCTGCCTGCCGGTGGTGATTTTCACTCCCGCAGATTTATTGCTGATCCAGGGAGCGCCTGTTCTGCGGCGGCGTTTTTTGGACCTGGTGGTGACCCAGGCCAGACCCCAGCACGCCGCAGACATGCACGACTACGGTGGTATTCTTAATCAGCGCAACAATCTGCTGCGCCAAGGTATTTATCAACGGGCGGAGTTGGCGCCCTGGGACGAGCAGTTGGTAACCGCGGGCGCCCGGATCATCAGCCGGCGGCTGGTTGTGTTTAAGACGTTGTTGGGATTGAGCCGGGAGGCCTTCGCCTCCCTGAGCCACAGCGGTGCCCTAGATGGTACCTATGTCTCCCAGGCGATCCCCCCTTACCATGAAGAGGATAGCGAGGATTTCTGCCGCCAGGCATTCCGGGAAGCCCTGGAGCGGCGAAGAGGCCTGGATGAACGACTGCGTATGACCACCACGGGACCGCACCGGGACGACCTGCGGTTCTTTCTAAATGGGCATGAAGCGCAAATCTACTGCTCCCAGGGTGAGCAGCGGCTGATCGCCTTGTCTCTGAAGCTGGGTCAGAGCCGGCTGCTGAGTAGGGCGGCCTCAGAACCATTACTGCTTCTGGATGATGTGTTTTCGGAGTTGGATGCGATCCACAGGGAAAAGGTGCTCCAAGAGATGGCCCAGTGCCGCCAGGTGATCGCCACTACCGCTTCCTTCATCGGCCAGGGAGAGGCGCCTGCCGGGCAATTGACCCCGGAGATCGACCTGTTTCGGGCGATAACCACCGGTGATTGAAAATAATAGGCCAACAGCCGGAATGGTGGATAGAGGTTGGTGGTTGGAGGAACAAAAGCTTTGGTCGTCATCGATCAGTGATTGTATTCCAGCGCTCGATGACCAGATTTTTTTGCCGTGCTCACAAGTCACCCGGCCCCAGAAACCTCGCTACGCTCACAATCAAGGCGGCCGACTGTTAAAGGTAGAATAAAGAGCAATAAGGTGGTAATCTTCAAGTAAAAAATAGCAGGCATTCAATGACCGATCACCGAATACCAACGACTTATAGAGGAGGGAACAATCATGTTCCTACATATCGGCGGCGACACGGCGGTGTCTCTGGAAGAACTAGTTGCCATTCTGGACATGGAGACCGCCAAGCGGGAATCCACCCGGGAGTTTCTGGGTTTTGCAGCGGATGAGAAGATGGTGGTTCATATCGGCAAGCGGGAGCGTGAGAAGAGTATTATTATCACCAGCAACCGCATCTACCTGTCGCCGATCTCCGCCACCACCCTGTTGAAGCGCTCGCTGCTCCAGGAAGCTGTCGTTTAAGGTTCGGGGACATTTCTCGAAGGGATGTGTCCGCTTGCGCGGCCTGGCGGACTTTTGTGCCGGTGGAATTGCTGAAAAAACTTCAAAATAACCTTAATGCCGGGGTCTTTAATGCCGGGTGCTAGATTTATGCTATAATTAAGAAATAAATGGTTGAACACCAATTACCGAATATGATCAGCTTGGAGGGTCTTGATGGCCGAAGATAACAACCACAAGAACGGAAGTAAATATGATGCCAGCCAGATAGAAGTGCTGGAGGGAATGGATGCTGTCAGGCGCCGGCCTAGCATGTATATCGGCACCACGGGGTCCAGAGGCTTGCACCAACTAGTTTTTGAGTTGATCGACAACAGCGTGGATGAAGCCATGGCGGGCTTCTGCGATAATATCATAGTCCGGCTGCACAGTGACGGCAGCGTCACTGTAAGCGACAACGGGCGTGGCATCCCTGTAGATATTCATCCCCAGACCGGGCGTCCGGCGGTGGAGGCAGCCCTGACCCTGCTGCACGCAGGCGGCAAATTCGGGGGTGAGGGGTACGAGATTTCCAGTGGCCTGCACGGTGTCGGCCTGTCGGTGGTGAACGCCCTGGCCCGTTGGCTGCAGATCGAGATCCGCCGCGACGGCAAGTGCTACACTCAGCGTTACGAGCGGGGCCGCATCAAGACCCCTCTCAACGAGACCGGCGACACCAACGAGACCGGTACCATCGTTCACTTCTTGCCGGACAGTCAGATCTTTCCGGTCCGGGATTTCAGTATGGAGATCGTCTCCTCGCGGGTCCGCGATCTTTCCTATCTGAACAAGGGCCTACGTTTCGTCCTGATCGACGAGGATGCGGAGGATAAAGAGACCGTCTTCCTTCACGAGGGCGGCATCGCCGATTTCGTGCGCAACCTGAACAAAAACAAGGATGTGCTGACGCCTGAGCCCCTCTTCCTGTCCGAAACCAAGGACGGGGTGGTTGTCGAGATGTCCCTGCAGTACCACACCGGCTACACCGAGAACATCTTCTCCTTTGCCAACAACATCCACACCCAGGAGGGCGGCACCCACGAGACCGGATTCAAAACTGCCCTGACCCGGGTAGTCAACGATTATGCCCGGCGCTTCGGCTTTCTCAAAGAGAACGAGGAGAACATTACAGGGGAGGATACCCGGGAGGGTTTGATCGCTGTTCTTAGTATCAAGTTGAAGGACCCCCAGTTCGAGGGGCAGACCAAGACCAAGCTGGGCAACAGCGAGGTCCGGGGGATCGTGGATTCCCTGGTCACCGAGTTCCTGACCAACTTCTTCGAAGAGAATCCTGGGCAGGCGCGGCTGATCGCCGAGAAGACGGTCAAAGCCGCCCAGGCCCGGCAGGCGGCGCGTAAAGCCCGGGAACTAACCAGGCGCAAGAGCGCCCTCGACCACGGAGCTCTGCCCGGCAAGCTGGCCGACTGCGCCTCCAAGCGGGCCGAGGAGTGCGAGTTGTACATCGTCGAGGGGGATTCCGCCGGGGGCTCCGCCAAGCAGGGTCGCAACCCCAAGTACCAGGCGATCTTGCCGCTGCGGGGCAAGATCATCAACGCCGAGAAGGCCAGGCTGGATAAACTGCTGGCCAACGAGGAGATCAAGAACATCATCACCGCCGTGGGCACCGGCATCATGGACGAGTTCGATCTGAACAGGGCGCGCTACCACCACATTGTGATCATGAGTGATGCGGACGTGGACGGCTCTCACATCCGCACCCTGCTGCTGACCTTCTTCTACCGCTACATGCGGCAACTGATCGAGGCGGGCTACGTCTACATCGCCCAGCCGCCCCTGTACAAGGTGCAGAAGGGGAAGACCCAGCAGTACGTCTATGACGACCACGAGTTGGAGAAGCTGCTGGGCAGGTGGAAGACAGACCACGTCAGCATCAATCGCTTCAAAGGCCTGGGCGAGATGGACGCCGTCGAATTGTGGGAGACCACCATGAACCCGGACCAGCGCACCATGCTCCAGGTGAACCTGGAGGATGCCGAAGCGGCCGAGCAGATCTTTACCGTGCTGATGGGCGAGAAGGTGGAGCCCCGCCGTGAGTTCATTCAGACCCACGCCCGGGAAGTTCGCAATTTGGATATATAGCGATATTATTTGCTGTGGTTGGCAGAGCGAGCATAAATAAAAATTCAACGCTGCAGGTAGTTTGCAGTGTTTTCTTTTAGGCCGTTGCGGTCCTGTTGCGGCGGTCGTTCATAAACACCTCTTTTTATCACAGGTGAGTGGGTGATCGCGGGCAATGGATTTTAGCAGGGAAAATGTGGTACACTGATATTCCAGAGATCATTACGCCGGGATGTGTAAGGATGTTTTTTAGGGGACTTGATGGATGTTTAGCGGCCGGTGATGATGGATGAAATGCCTGATCATGGCTAATGGAGAGTATGGCGCCCCGGACTGGTACCGCGATCGGGCGCAGGGTTATGACCGGGTGATCGCTGCCGACGGAGGGGCGGGCCAGGCGTTGAGGCTGGGCGTTGTTCCAAACTGGGTGGTCGGGGACCTGGACTCCCTGGCCCAGGCCGACAGGAAGAGGCTGGATGGGTTGGGGACGGTTTTTTACGGCTATCCGCCAGAGAAGGACGACACCGACACCCAGTTGGCCCTCAGGCTGGCCCAGAAAGAGGGGGCGGATGAGATCGCCGTCTGGGGCGGGGCGGGGGGCCGGCTAGACCACACCCTGTCCAACCTCTTCAGCGCGGCAGGGTTTGTTGAACAGGGGATCACCATCCGCTTCGAGCACCCACGGGTCACCGTCTATCTGGTGTGCGACTGCCTGGTCGTTCCCGGCCGGGTGG
>PKYJ01000086.1 GCA_003132605.1 Peptococcaceae bacterium
GGATGCTTGCCTGAGGCTCTTCTCAGAAAAAGGTTTTAGCCTATCTTCTTCAACCGAGACATGATGGATTAAACCATCCATGTACCAGCGAGGATCAATAAAGAAAGGGTTCGGAAAATCCTTTATATACGGAAGATTCTATTAAAGCTACTTTTACCAGGTTATCTGGCGGACATGACGGGGATGATCTGGATGTTGCCGGCGGTGATCGGTTCGCCGATGATGGTCTTGGTGCTGATCAGGCGTTCCAGCCGGAACAGGCAGCGGAACACCTCCTTGAGGACCTGCTTGTCGAGGTAAGGACTTACCTTGCCGGTCCAGAAAAGATCAAACATCTTCACCGTGCTCTCAGGCTGCAGCCGCCTGGTCCATCGCCCCAGGCGCAGGCGCATCTCCAGCGGCTGGCCTCCGGCTGCAGCAGCCTGGAAGGAGGCCAGGCCGCCAGCCCAGACCAGTACTGCTTCGAAGCTGGCCGTTTCATCAAGGCCTGCCTGGGCGGAGAAGCCGACCGGCGTCAGCAGGAGCATCGACAGCAGGATGAAGAGGCCGAGCAAAGTCCAAATTATTATCGACATCACGATCACTGTTTAGCGGCGTCCTCTCTTTCCGAATTGCCCCCACAGCCACCGGCTTTCAACTTCAGGGTTTCGATTAAGTTGACATAATTATCGCGTGCGGTCTGGTCGTGGAGCAGCGGCAGGTTGTACCGGGCTACTACCAGGCCGGCTCTGAAGCTGCCCCGCACCAGGGTGAGTGCGGTTTCGGCATCAGCCCGCACCGGCGCGTAGGATCTGGACAGCGCAGACCTGATCAGGATGGAGATCTCCAAGGAACGCCTGGCGATTTCCAGGGGTACATCCATGGCATGGGCAGGCCCGTTGGGGTCGTTGTCCACCACGTCACTATAGGCGGCACCGTCCTCCTGGGCGAGCTCCAGGCAGCGTGTAGTCAGATTCTCCGCCTGCTCCAGTGCTCGCTCCCAGAAGGCTGTCTTGTTCTCGGAGCCGATGGCGCCGCTCTTGTCCTTTAGCTTGCGCAGGTTGACCCGGCAGACCATGGCAAACAGGGCGGCGCCCTGGGCGGCGGTCAGACCTGCTGCAGCCCCGGCGCTGGGAAACAACGAATCGTCAGCCAGCTCCCTGAGGTAACCGGTGATGTTCAGTTCCTTGATGACGGGCAGTGACACGCTGCGTCTCTTCCTTCTGTTGTTTTTACCATTATTTTACCATAAATAGTGAGGCGACGAGGACATCCCCGGGATGAGAGAAAAGGCGCAGTCTTTCAGCGGCGTCCTCTCTTTCCAAATTAAATAAGAAAGGGCCAAACGGCCCTTGTTTAGCTTACCTTTTGATCGGAGTCAATGGGAGGCTCGCCCCTTCGGGGTCAGGATGCCTCTTTCTTTCCTTCCAGCCCCTCTCTGATCGGTTCAATCGCTTGGCCGCCCCGGTCCGGGTGGTCCTCCCCGGAACTGCAGCACCCTCTTGCCGGCTGGTTTTGCTGTTCGCTGTGCGCTGACATCTCCTGCCAGGAAATGTCCCGGGTGTGCTGTGTGTGGCTCCAGTCCCGGTTGGATTGAGTGGCAAAGCCGCTGTAGACAACCGGTATCCAGGTAAATGCCCATACCCAGTAGTAGGACAGCCAACCGTAGACATTGGGGTTGGTCTTCTCCAGTAGCAGGGGAATACCGAAGTAGATGGAGTCGGCCAGTAAGAAGATTAGGAACAACGGTTGGTGCAGCAGCGCCGGCACGCCCTGAAAGACTTCGTACAGGATGCCGAAGCCGCAGAGCATCACAAAATAAGGGTTGCAGCAGTAGAGGGCTGCATCCAGAAGGGCCAGGTTCCGCTGCCTGATCCCCTGCCACAGCAGTTTTGGCAAGTAGCGACTGGCCACGGTACAGTGCCCCTGCATCCAGCGCTGGCGCTGTTTCATGGACTGTTTCATGGTCAGCGGCTTCTCGTCAAAGACCTTCGCCTCGTGGGCCCAGGTTACCCTGAAGCCGTTCAACAGGGCCTTCATCTGGAACTCCAGGTCTTCGGTAAGGGAATTGGCGCCCCAACCAAATTTACGCAGCACGTCGACGGAGATGCACATGCCGGTACCGCCCAGGGCGCAACTCAGGTTCAGGTTGTACTTGGCCAGTTGCCAGAAGCGGTTGGTGATCACATAGCCGACATGGATGCTGCGGGTAATCCAGGTGTCGTCCGGGTTCTTGGAATCGAGGTAGCCCTGGATGATCTTATCGCCCTGCAGCAGCCGCTGGTTCATGATCCGTAAATAGTTGAGCGAAACCAGGTTGTCGGCGTCGATGATGACCACCGCGTCGTACTTTTTTTGGAGAGAGTAGAGGCGGTTGAATGCCCACTCCATGGCATAGCCCTTACCTCTTTCCTGGTCGTTGAACCGTTTCCAGACTGTCGCCCCCGCTTCTGCGGCTGCCTGTGCCGTATTGTCGGTGCAGTTATCGGCGACCACGAAGGTGTCGTACATCTCCCTGGGGTAGTCCAGCTCCCCGCAGTTTTCCACCAGGGCGCTGATCACGCCCTCTTCGTTATAGGCGGGAATGATGATGGCAAACACGTTTTGTGGGTCCGCCGAATAGGTCTCTTTCTTATAGATGAAGCCGAAGAACGAAATCGAAATGTAGTAAACACCGACGAAAAGCAGGAGACAACTCAATAAATTGACGATATTTTCCATCTAGACCTTCCTAAGTTAAGTTTTTTCAAAAAGCTATTGGCAATGCCTGTCCGCGAACAACTCTCTTTCATCAATCGGATGGGTCACAGATACCCATGCTAAAATCTATTATAATCTCTATCCCTTTAAAATAATACCCTTTCTGGATAATATTGTTGATTCATGACAGCTATTTATTACCCACCTAAAACTGGATCGCCCTCTCTCCTGTTTCGTGGCTTCATCAGACCAGGCACCGCCGGGCGTCGGGGCGTTCAACAAGTTCTTGGCTTCAGAAGAAGCGGGGGCATTAGAGC
>PKYJ01000115.1:0-17216 GCA_003132605.1 Peptococcaceae bacterium
ACCCGCACGGCGGCGGCGAGGGCCGCTCGCCGATCGGGCGCAATCCGGTAACCCCGTGGGGTAAACCGGCGCTGGGCGCCAAGACACGCAAGAAGAAGAAGGCTTCAGATAAAATGATCGTCAAGCGGCGAACCAAGTGATGAGGGAAGTCGGAAGTGGGAAGCGAGAAATAGGAAGGCATTGGCTCTGTCAATGCCCGGGTGCCCGCAAGGCGGGCGCGAATCGCATCTCACACTTCACGCCTCACACCTCTCAGTTAGGAGGGAGCTAGCAGTGGGCCGTTCTCTCAAAAAGGGACCGTACTGCGAACAGAATCTGTTGGACCGGATCAACCAGATGAACGAGAAGGGCGCCAAAAAGGTCATCAAGACCTGGTCGCGACGTTCTACCGTTTTTCCGGAGATGGTGGGACACACCATTGCCGTGCACGACGGGCGGCGGCACGTCCCCATCTACCTAAGCGAAGACATGGTGGGCCACAAACTGGGCGAATTTGCGCCGACACGGATGTTCCGCGGCCACGGCGCGCATACGGAACGCTCAACATCACTGAAATAAAACCCCGCGCATGCCGGGTGCCCGCTTGCGCGGCGCGGGGTGGGCCTCGTTCCCCAGCACTTTCAGCGCTGGGGAACAATCAAGGAAAGGGGTTGAACAGCCGTGGAAACAAGGGCTGTAGCGCGCTACATCTGGATAGGGCCGCGCAAGGTGCGGCTGGTGGCCGACCTGGTGCGCGGCAAGGGAGTCAATGATGCGTTGGCCATCCTGCGTTTCGCCCCCCAGAGAGCGGCAAAGCCGATCTCCAAGGTGGTGCGTTCGGCGCAGGCCAATGCCGAGCACAACCACAGCATGGATGCGGAGGAACTCTTCATCAAGACGATCTGCATCGACGAGGGGCCAATACTCAAACGCTTCCAGGCTCGTGCACGAGGCCGGGCTGACGTGAAACGACGGAGGACTTGTCACATAACAGTGGTAGTAGCTGATGGAAAGGAGGGGTAGGCAGTGGGACAGAAGGTAAACCCGATCGGCTTCCGGTTGGGGGTCATCAGGGACTGGGATTCCAAGTGGTATGCGGGCAGAAACTATCGCGACCTGCTTCATGAGGATATTGCCCTGCGCAACTACATCAAGAAGAAGCTGTTCGTGGCCGGCATTTCCAGGATCGAGATCGAAAGAGCCTCCAACCGCGTGCGCCTCACTATCCATACCGCCAAACCGGGCATCGTCATCGGGCGTGGCGGGACCGAAGTGGAGCTGCTGCGGAAGGACCTGGAGCGGATTACCGGCAAGCAGGTCAACGTCAATATCGTCGAAATCAAGCGCCCGGAACTGGAAGCCCAACTGGTGGCAGAAAACGTGGCTGCTCAGTTGGAGAAGCGCATCGCCTTTCGCCGGGCGCTGAAACAGGCGGTTTCCCGTTCGATGCGTATGGGCGCCCAGGGTATCAGGATCGGTGTCGGCGGCCGGCTGGCTGGTGCGGAAATGGCCCGCAGCGAATGGTACAGCGAAGGCAAGGTGCCCCTCCAGACCCTGCGTGCCGACATTGATTACGGTTTTGCGGAGGCCAGTACCACTTACGGCAAGATCGGGGTCAAGGTGAGAATTTACCGGGGTGAGATCCTGCCTGAGAAAAAGAAACACTTAGCGCCCGCTGAGGCGGCGGCGCCGGGTCCGGCGGACCGGGCACGGCGTCCGGCAGAGCGGGTACCTGGCGGTGGTGGCGGGTCCGTGCCCACCGGGAACCCGGAACGGGCAGGGCGCCCACATGGCGCGGCCGGTTCTGAAGGGGGCGAGGGTTAACCATGTTGATGCCCAAAAGGGTGGTCTATCGCAAGCAGCACCTGCGCTGGCCGACCGGCAAGATCAACCGGGGCTATGAGGTTACCTTCGGGGAGTACGGCCTGCAGTCCCTGGGAGCGTGCTGGATCAGCGCCCGCCAGATCGAGGCTGCCCGTATTGCCATGACCCGGCACGTCAAGAGAGGTGGCAAGGTCTGGATCATGATCTTCCCGGACCAGCCGGTCACTGCCAAGCCGGCAGAGACCAGAATGGGGAGCGGCAAGGGAGCGCCCGATTTCTGGGTGGCTGTGGTCAAGCCGGGCCGAGTGCTGTTCGAACTGGCCGGCGTGCCGGAGGAGACAGCCCGGGAGGCGATGCGCCTGGCGGGTCACAAGCTTCCGGTCAAGAGCAGGTTCATAAAACGGCAGGAAGCGGGTGATAGTGATGCCGGTACAGAAGGTTAAGGAACTGCGGGACCTGACAGAAGACGAACTGGAGAGAAAATTGCTCGATTTGAAGGATGAGCTGTGGCGGCTTCGCTTCCAACTGGCGACACAGCAACTGGAGAACCCGATGCGGATCCGGGAGGTGCGCAAGGCATTTGCCCGCACCATGACAATCATCCGGGAGAGAGAGATCGCCCGGGAAAGACAGAACCGGCAGGACGCTCTGCGCACCGGAGATGTTCAGGTAAGTCAAGGCTGATAGGGGGCACAGGCAGTTGAACGAGCGAGCACAGCGCAAGACACGCATCGGAACCGTAGTCAGCGACAAGATGGATAAGACCGTGGTCGTGCTGGTGGAAACCAGGGTCCGGCACCCTCTTTACGGGCGGACAGTGACCAGGTCGCAGAAGTTCAAAACCCATGACGAGACCAATGCCTGCAAAATGGGGGATAAGGTGCGGATCATGGAGACGCGCCCCTTGAGCAAGGAGAAGCGGTGGCGGGTGGCCGAGGTTCTGGCCCGGTCTGCAGACAAGAGCACAGCCAGAAAGGGGGCCGGAGTAGATGATACAGCCGCAAACAATGCTTAGGGCGGGGGACAACACCGGCGCCAAGAGGATGATGTGTATCCGGGTGATGGGGGGGTCCCTGCGCCGGTATGCCTCGGTCGGCGACATCATCATCGCCACCGTGAAGGAGGCCAGCCCCGGTGGTATGGTCAAGAAGGGCGAGGTAGTGACGGCGGTGGTGGTCAGGGCGCGCAAGGAGATCCGCCGTCCGGACGGTTCTTACATCAAATTCAGCGAGAATGCGGCAGTAATCATCAACGACCAGAAAAACCCTCGCGGGACGCGTATCTTCGGTCCGGTGGCGCGGGAACTCCGGGAAAAGAATTTCATGAAGATTGTCTCTCTGGCGCCTGAGGTGCTATAACTTTGCTTGGATGCCCCTTGCCTCTATGGGCGGCGGGGTAAGATTAGTAAATCAGTGGAGTCCAATCATCCTCTGAAGAGCGAAGTTATATGAATTATTTGCCGTGCCAGATGTTTGCTTCTCAAACAGGCACATGGCATAATTCAAACTACGCTTCACTTCGTTTGAATGAAGAGCAGCGTAGGCGGAGGTGAAAGGAACAGATGATACAGCGCAAGGTTCATGTACGTAAGGGAGATACAGTGCTGGTATTGGCTGGGAAGAGCGCGGGCAAGCGGGGAAAGGTGATCCAGGTCTATCCCGCCGCCCAGCGGGTGATCGTCGAGGGGGTAAACGTTGCCAAGCGCCATAGCCGCCCCACCCGTTCGCTGCCGCAGGGGGGGATCGTGGAGAAAGAAGCCCCAATCGCCGGTTCCAACGTGATGCTGGTCTGCGGTAAGTGCAATCAGCCGACCCGCGTGTCCAAGAAGCTGGTTGAGCAGAAGTACTATCGGGCGTGTAAGAAGTGCGGGGAGCTTATCGACAAGCAGTAGGCGCCCGCTCAGTGGGCACATGTACTCCGCATTCTTTCAGGCCGGGCGTTAGCCCGGATGCGGAGGAGGTCGGAAGCAAGAGGTAAAAACGGGAGTCAGAAGACGGAAAAAATCTCTGATGAAGTCAGGAGCAGAAGAAGGCCGGCAAGTAGGCCAGGAAATGTTCCGACATCCAACTTCCGGCGTCCGACATCCGCTTCAAGGAGGCATGGTGATGGGGCTGAAAGAGCGCTACCGTCAGGAGATCATTCCCCAGATGATCAAGAAATACAACTACAAGAACGTGATGCAGGCACCTGCCCTGAGCAAGGTTGTCCTCAACATGGGCGTCGGCGAGGCGATCCAGAATCCCAAGTCGCTGGAGGCGGCGGTGAACGACCTGACCACGATCACCGGACAGCGTCCGGTGGTGACCAAGGCCCGCAAGTCGATTGCGGCCTTCAAGCTGCGGGAAGGGATGAAGATCGGCTGCAAGGTCACTCTACGGGGCAACCGCATGTACGACTTCATCGACAAGCTGGTCAACGTGGTCCTGCCCAGGGTGCGTGACTTCCGGGGGGTTTCACCCAGGGCCTTCGACGGCCGGGGCAACTATACCCTGGGACTCAGGGAGCAGGTGATCTTCCCGGAGATCGAATATGACAAGATCGACAAGGTTCGGGGCATGGATATTACCGTCGTGACCACCGCCAAGACCGATGAGGAAGCGCGGGACTTACTCCGCCTGGTGGGCATGCCCTTTCGGGAAAGCTAGCATAGCGGTGGTTGGTGGTTAGTAGTTGGAGGAATACAAACGCTGGTTGGTGGTCGGCGCCCGTCCAACGGGTGGGCGCTTAGGGAAAAATTTAGGATGCATGCACTGACATGTATCCAACGACAAACCACCAATGGCCAACGGCCAATATAGGAGGGATGTTAGTGGCCAAGAAGTCGATGGTTGCTAAGCAGAGGAGGACGCAGAAGTTCAAGGTCCGGGCATATAACCGCTGTAAGCTCTGTGGGCGGCCGCGTGCCTACTTGCGTAAATTTGGAATGTGCCGTATCTGTTTCCGGGAACTGGTCTTTAAGGGGCAGATCCCTGGTGTGGTCAAGGCCAGTTGGTAACGTAGTGGTTAGTGGTTGTTGGTTGGTGGTTGGAGGTTGGAGGAACAAAAGCAGTTGGTGGCATAAAAGCGGTGGTTGGCGGTTAGTGGTTGGAGAATAAGACGGTAGTTGGTGCTTAGTGGTTGGAGTGGCACAAAACTTTGGTTGTCAGTTGATAGTTGTATTCTAAAGGCCAACGACAAGGTATTATTCCAACGACCAACGATACCAACGACCAAATGGGTGTGCATCCAATAACCAACGACCAATGGCCAACGACCAAGTGAGGAGGCTAAGGCGACAGATGTTGACAGACCCGATCGCGGATTTTCTGACCCGCATCCGCAACGCAAACCAGGCCTACAAGGAGCGCGTGGAAATCCCGAATTCCAGGATGAAGCGGGCACTCACCGAGATCATGAAGAATGAAGGTTTTCTACGGAATTACGACAAGATCGACGACGGTAAGCAGGGAATGCTGCGCCTGTATTTAAAGTATGGACCCAATAAGCAAAAGGTCCTTACCGGCTTGAAGCGGATCAGCAAACCCGGTTTGCGTGTCTACGTGCAAAAAGACGAGGTCCCGAAGGTGCTTGGAGGCCTGGGAATCTCCGTCATCTCGACCCCCAAGGGTCTGATGACGGATAAGCAGGCCAGGCAGGATGGGCTGGGCGGAGAAGTTATCTGCTACATTTGGTAAGGGAGGTGGCACCATGTCCAGAGTGGGACGCCTTCCGGTGACGATACCGGCAGGAGTCGACGTGAGGATCGACGGTAACCTGGTGGAGGTCAAGGGACCCAAAGGAATGCTGAAGAGAGAGATGCACCCGGACATCGGGATAGCCCGTCAGGACGCCAGCCTGGTGGTGACCCGTCCATCGGATGAGAAGCAGCACCGGGCGCTGCACGGGCTGACCAGAGCACTGCTGCAGAACATGGTGACCGGTGTGACCAAGGGCTTCGCCCGTAATTTGGAACTGGTGGGGGTTGGCTACCGGGCGGCCAAGCAGGGTGACAAGCTGGTGCTCACGGTGGGTTACGCACACCCGGTGGAGATCGATCCGGGCGAAAATCTGAGTATCGAGGTGCCGGCGCCGAACAGGATTAGCATCAACGGCATCGACAAGGAACAGGTAGGCGCTCTGGCGGCTAAGATCAGGGCGGTGCGCCGGCCGGAGCCTTACAAGGGCAAGGGCATCAAGTATGATGATGAGATAATCAGACGCAAGGTTGGCAAGGCTGGGGTTAAGGGTAAAAAGTAAGATGGTGGTTGGTGGTCGGGTGCCCGCTTGCGGGCGCGTTGGTGGTTGGAGGAGCAAAATCGGGAGCAGTAATTGTGTTCTAACAGCCAACGGCCAACGACCAAAGACCAAAATGAGGTGTGAGAAGAATGCCGAGAAACCAGTCGCGACAGGAAATTCGCCAGCGCAAACACATCCGGGTCCGGAAAAAGGTGTTCGGTACCCCGGATCGGCCCCGGCTGTGTGTATACCGGAGCCTCAATCACATCTACGCCCAGGTTATCGACGACATGCAGGGACGGACGATGGTTGCCGCGTCCACCCTGGCTCCGGAGCTCCGGGCCGGCGATGGCATCGGCAAGAACCTTGAGGCTGCCCGCAGTGTCGGCAAGCTGATCGCTGAACGGGCGCTGTCTCAGGGAATCACCAGGGTCGTTTTTGACCGGGGCGGCAACCTTTACCATGGCCGGGTTGCTGCGCTTGCTGAAGCAGCCCGGGAACAAGGCCTGGATTTCTAGGGGTCAAGGGAGGGAACAATCGTTTTGCGTATAGATCCCAACTCTCTGGAGTTAACAGAAAAGGTAGTGACAATCAACAGGGTTGCCAAAGTGGTTAAGGGTGGCCGCAGGTTCAGCTTCAGCGCCCTGGTGGTCGTCGGAGACGGTCATAGTCATGTGGGCGCCGGCCTGGGCAAGGCCGGAGAGGTGCCGGAGGCGATCAGAAAGGGGATCGAGGATGCCAAGAAGAGTCTGATCGAAGTCCCCATGAAGGGCACCAGCATTCCCCACTCGGTCATCGGCGATTTCGGCGCCGGCAAGGTGCTGCTGAAACCGGCTTCTCCAGGTACCGGCGTGATCGCCGGTGGCCCGGTGCGTGCGGTGCTTGAGGCGGCGGGGATCAAGGACATCCTGACCAAGTCCCTCGGTTCCTCCAACTCTCACAACATGGTGCACGCCACCATCGAAGGTCTCAAGAGCCTGAAGCGGGTCGAGGATGTAGCCAGGATGCGTGGCAAGACCGTCGAGGAGCTAATCGGTTAAAATGTGGGGGGAGTTCATAATGGCAGATATGTTGCAGATTACCCTGGTCCGCAGCCCGATCGGTTATCCGGAGCGGCAGCGTAGGGTTTTGCGGGGCCTGGGACTGGGCAAGATGAATACCTCGGTAATCCAGGCCGACCAGCCGTCTATAAGGGGCATGATCAAACATGTCCGGCACCTGGTGGCGGTGGCACCGGTGGAGCGGCGGGAAGGGGAGAATAACGAGTGAGACTGCATGAGCTAAGCCCGGTAGCGGGGTCCCGCCAGAAGCCGACTCGCAAGGGCCAGGGCCTGGGGTCGGGCCTCGGAAAAACCGCCGGGAGAGGGCACAAGGGCCAGAAGGCAAGGTCCGGGGGCAGTGTGCGCCGTGGTTTCGAAGGTGGGCAGATGCCGCTGTACCGGCGAATCCCCAAACGAGGATTCACCAATGTTCTGCGGGAAGAGATGGCAATCGTCAACATCCGCGACTTGAACCGGCTGGACGCCGGGACCGAGGTCACGCCGGAGGTCCTCTACCAGGAGGGAATTGTCAGGAAGCGCAGTCTGAAGATCAAGTTGCTGGGCAATGGCGAGATCGACCGCCCGCTCTTCGTCAAGGTGCACGGCGCCAGCAAGGGTGCGGTAGAGAAGGTCGCGGCCGCCGGCGGCAAGGTTGAGGTGATCTAGGTGCTGGAATCGGTTCGAGCCGCATGGAAGTTGGGCGATCTCAGGCGCAAGGTGGTCTTCACCCTGTTGATGTTTCTGGTGTTCCGGGTGGGGGCGCATATACCCGTGCCTGGCATCGACCAGGCTGCGCTGGCAAAACTGATCTCGTCGAGCGCTTTTCTAGGGTTCTTTGACATAATCTCCGGCGGGGCGTTCCGGAGACTGTCCGTGTTTGCCATGAGCATCACGCCGTACATCAACGCATCCATTATCATCCAGTTACTGACCGTGGTCGTTCCCAAGCTGGAGCAACTCTCCAAGGAGGGGGAAGCCGGGCGGAAGATTATCACGCAGTACACACGCTACGGTACCGTAGTGCTCGGATTTATCCAGGCAATCGGCATGGCGATTGCGCTAGGCCGCCCGACCTCACTTACCGGCGGACAGATCATCCTGCTACACCCGGGTATAGGGGAGTTTCTACTGGTTGCCGTCAGCCTTACTGCAGGGACTGCCGTCCTGATGTGGTTGGGTGAGCTGATCACCGAGAAGGGGATCGGCAACGGGATCTCACTGATCATCTTCGCCGGCATCGTCTCCCGGCTTCCGGACGGAGCGGTCAACACCTTCAAGCTATTGCAGGCGGGTTCCATCGGCTGGTGGAGCGTGCTCGTGCTGACTCTCTTGGGACTGCTGGTGATCGCCGCCGTGGTGGCGGTCAACGAGGGCACGCGCCGGATACCGGTGCAGTACGCCAAGCGGGTGATGGGGCGCAAGGTCTACGGTGGGCAGAGCACTCACATACCGCTGCGGGTTAACCAGGCCGGCGTGATCCCGATCATCTTCGCCATGTCCATCCTGATGTTCCCGGTGCAGATCGCCCAGTGGATCAACAGCCCGATCGCCCAGAATATCGCCAGGCAGTTGCAGTTCGGGACTGCCTTGAACTCCGTGGTGTACGCCCTGCTGATCATCTTCTTCACTTACTTCTATACGGCGATCGTGTTCAACCCGATGGACGTGGCCGACAACTTGAAGAAGTACGGCGGCTTCGTGCCGGGGTTGCGCCCCGGCCGACCAACCGGGGAATATATCAACCGGGTGCTGACCAAACTGACCCTGGCCGGCGCCATCTTCCTGGCGCTGATCGCCGTACTCCCGAACTTCATGATCGCCGCCACCGGCATCTCATCCCTGTATTTCGGGGGGACGGCCCTGTTGATCGTGGTGGGCGTGGCCCTGGAGACTATGAAGCAGTTCGAGTCGCACCTGTTGATGCGGCATTATCAGGGCTTCATGAAGTAGGCAGAATAGTGGTTAGTGGTCGGGTGCCGATGGCGGAATTGGAATCCAACGACCAATGACCAACGGCCAACGACCAAAATGGCAGGGAGTGGAGAGGCAAGGATGAGAATCTTGTTGATGGGCCCGCCTGGCGCCGGGAAAGGCACCCAGGCGGAGAGGATTGCCGGATACTGTAAAATATCCCACATCGCCACCGGGGACATCTTCCGGGAGGCGATCAGAGCTGGCACCGACCTCGGGCGCCAGGCCAAGTCTTACCTGGACGCCGGTGAACTGGTACCGGATGCGGTCACCGTCGGGATTGTCAGGGAGCGCGCGCAGGCACCGGACTGTAAGCCCGGTTTCTTGCTGGACGGGTTTCCCCGCACCATCCCCCAGGCGGAGGCCTTGGAGCGGCTGCTGGAGGACCTGTCAATGAAGCTCGATCTGGTGCTCAACATCAAGATTGCTCCGGCAGTCCTGGTGGAGCGGTTGACCGGGCGCCGGATCTGCCGCCAGTGTGGGACGTCCTATCACCTGGTCTTCAATCCTCCCAAGCAGGATGGGATCTGTGACCGTTGTGGGGGCGAGCTCTACCAGCGCAGCGACGATAAACTGGAGACTGTTGGTGACCGGATGCGGGTCTATACCAACAAGACGGCCCCCCTGCTGGAGTTTTACCGGCAGCGCGGCCTGCTCCGGGATGTCGACGGGGAACCGGGGATCGATGCCGTGTGGGACGTAATACTTGGCCTATTAAGGAGTCTTGATAGATGATCACTTTGAAATCGGCCATGGAGGTCTCGCACATGCGGGATGCCGGGCGAATCGTGGCCATGGCCCTGCAGGAACTGGGCAAGCGGGTCGCGCCCGGGGTCACCACCGGTGAACTCAACCGGTTTGCAGACGAGTTCTTGCGCAGGGCAGGTGCAGAACCGGCGTTTCTCGGATACCAGGGGTTCCCCGCCAGCATCTGCGCTTCGGTAAATGAAGAGGTGGTTCACGGGATTCCGGGTTTAAGGAAACTGGAAAACGGGGATATTATTAGCATTGACATTGGAGCAGTGTATGACGGTTACGTTGGTGATGCGACCTTGACCTTTCCGGTCGGGGAGATCTCAGCCGAGGCCTCCCGGCTGCTTCAGGTAACCCAGCAGTCCCTTTTTGAAGGGATCGGGCGGGCGGTACCCGGCAACCGGATTGGGGACATCTCGGCGGCGGTGCAGCAATACGTTGAGTCACACGGCTACCAGGTGGTGCGAGATTTTGTGGGGCATGGCGTTGGCGCCCGCATGCACGAAGAGCCCCAGGTCCCCAACTTCGGCATGGCCGGGATGGGGCCGAGGCTGCAGCCCGGGATGACCATTGCCATTGAGCCTATGGTCAATGTGGGAACCTATGAGGTGATGGTGATGCCCAACCGCTGGACGGCAGTGACCAGGGATCACAGCCTGTCGGCTCACTTTGAACATACCATCCTGATCACCGGGGGGCAACCGGAAATCCTGACCCAAAATTAGTGGTTGGTAGTCGGGTGCCCGCTTGCGGGCGCGTTAGTGGTTGGAGGGCAAAATGGCTCAGGAAAGCAATGCGGTTATCGGGCAGTTGGCAGTTTCCAAAAGTGGCCGTGACCGGGGGGAACCCTACCTCGTTCTGGAGATGATAGATGAGGCTTTTGTTTACCTGGTAAACGGTGACAAACGCCGGATAGAAAATCCCAAGCGCAAAAATATCAAGCACCTGCGGTTTTACCCGGCAGTGGCGGAACATCTGGCGCAGCAATGGGAAGCCGGTCAACAGGTTGGTAACGTCGAGGTTCGCAGGGTGATTGCCGGGTTTATGGAAACCGTGGTTGGTAAGAGTCCGAACGAGGGGGGTAGAGAAATAATATGCCCAAGTCAAAACCCAATGTAATTGAAGTCGAGGGCAAGGCGGTCGAGGCCCTGCCTAACGCCATGTTCCGGGTGGAACTGGAGAACGGCCACCGGGTGCTGGCTCATGTTTCCGGCAAGATCAGGATGAACTTCATTCGTATCCTGCCGGGAGACAAGGTCACTGTGGAGCTCTCGCCATACGATCTGACCCGGGGACGGATTGTCTATCGTTTTAAATAAGTTTATCCGTCGTACAGAAAATCATACGCCACATGGCTGCTGAAAGGGGCGTTTTCGATGAAGGTGCGGGCTTCTGTGAAGACCATCTGCGAGAAATGCAAGATTATTCGCCGCAAGGGCAAGGTGATGGTTCTCTGTGAGAACCCGAAGCATAAGCAAAAACAGGGCTAGTCGAATGGTGGTTGGTGGTTGGGTGCCCGCTTGCGGGCGCGTTGGTGGTTGGAGGAACAAAAGCTTCCAGCGGCCAATGCCTAAAATGATAGGCATGCAGACTGACATGCATCCAACGGCCAACGACCAAATGCCAACGACCAGATGAGGAGGTTGGATGATGGCAAGAATTGCCGGCGTCGATTTACCGCGTGATAAGCGGGTAGAGGTTGCTCTGACCTATATCTACGGTATTGGGCAAACTACTGCGACCGGGGTGGTCAAGCGCACCGGGGTCAACCCGGATACCCGGGTCAAGGACCTGACCGAGGAAGAGGTAGGAAAGCTGCAGGAAGTGATCGACAAGGAGTGCAAGGTAGAAGGCGACCTGCGCCGCGAGAACACCGTGAACATCAAGCGGCTGATCGAGATCGGCTCCTACCGGGGCCTCCGTCACCGTCGCGGGCTGCCGGTGCGCGGTCAGCGCACCCGCACCAACGCCAGGACCCGCAAGGGCCCGCGCCGTACTGTGGGAGTGCGCCGCAAGAAGTAGTCATCTGTGGAAAGGAGGACCAAAGTGCCAAAGCGACAAACAAAGACGAAGCGCAAGGAGAGAAAAAACGTTGAGCACGGAGTCGCCCATATCCGGTCGACGTTCAACAACACGACGATCACTATCACCGATACTACGGGCAACGCCATCACTTGGGCCAGCTCCGGCATGATGGGATTCAAGGGCACTCGCAAGGGGACTCCCTTTGCTGCCCAACTGGCTGCCGAGTCTGCTGCGAAAACGGCCATGGAGCATGGCATGAAGCAGGTGGAGGCCTACGTCAAGGGGCCCGGGGGAGGCCGGGAAGCGGCCATCAGGGCACTGCAGGCAGCCGGCCTGGACGTCAGCACCATCAAGGACGTCACTCCCATTCCCCACAATGGCTGCCGTCCGCCGAAGAGACGGCGCGTTTAAACATTCGGGCAAGGAGGGAAAAGGATACATGGCAAGATATACAGGTGCTGTCTGCCGCCTGTGCCGCCGCGAGGGGATGAAGCTGTACCTCAAGGGAGACCGCTGCTATACTCCCAAGTGCGGTATCGACCGCCGCAACTATGCCCCGGGCGGCAAGGGTCAGTCTCGCAAGAAAGTTACCGAGTACGGCCTGCAGTTGCGTGAGAAGCAGCGGGCGCGGCGGAGCTACGGGATCCTGGAGAGACAGTTCAGACGCTACTTCGATGCCGCCGAGCGGCAGAAGGGAATCACCGGTGAAAACCTGCTGCGTCTGCTGGAACGCCGGTTGGACAACGTGGCCTACCGGGTCGGGTTTGGCGACTCCAGGGCCGAGGCGCGGCAACTGGCAAGGCATGGACATCTTACCGTTAACGGGCGGCGCGTCAGCATTCCCTCATACCTGGTCAAGATTGGGGATATCATCGAGATCGCTCCGGGGAGCAAAGAACAGGCGCGCTTTGCCGACCTGGCTGAGACTGCGGCTCACAAGACTCTTCCTCCATGGCTGGAAGTGGACCTGGAAAAGATGCGGGTGCGGGTACTGGGTTTCCCGTCTCGGGAAGATATAGATACCCCCGTTAAAGAACACCTGATCGTGGAGCTTTACTCTCGTTAAAGCTCTGGATAGATCATGGGGAAGGGAGGCCTTTGCGTGTTAGACTTTGAAAAACCTCGCATTGAACACATTAAACCCACGGATCCGGATCAGGCGGGCAAGCATGGCACCTTTATCGTGGAGCCGCTGGAACGGGGCTATGGTACTACCCTGGGCAACAGCCTGCGGCGGGTGCTGCTCTCATCCTTGGTGGGGGCGGCGGTGACCACCGTGAAGATTGAGGGAGTTCTGCACGAGTTCAGCACCATCCCTGGGGTGCGCGAAGACACCATGGATATCATGCTGAACCTCAAGGGGCTGGCCATCAGGCATTACGGCGACGAGCCCCAGATCATCAGGATAGAGGCCAAGAGTGAGCGGGATGCCAAGGGTGAGCGGGATATCAAGGCCGGCGACATCATTGCCGGCTCTGACATCGACATCCTCAATCCGGACATGCACGTTGCCACCCTGGAGCCGGACGGGCGCCTGTTCATGGAGATGACGGTGAAAAAAGGCCGGGGCTATGTCCCGGCGGAGAAAAGCAAAGAGGGCGAGCAGGTGATCGGGCTGATTCCGGTGGATTCCATCTTCTCCCCGGTCTACAAGGTCAACTACACCGTGGAAAACACCCGGATAGGCCAGCAGACAGACTATGACCGGCTGATCCTGGAGGTCTGGAGCAACGGCGCCATCACCCCGGAAGAGGCAGTCAGCCTGGCGGCGCGCAACCTGATCGAGCGTTTCCGGCTGTTCGTGGGCCTCACCGATAAGGTGGAGGAGGAGCCTGTGGCGCCGGACATGAAGATCGACGAGCGGTCGCGGATCCTGGATATGCCGATCGAGGAGTTGGAACTGTCGGTGCGTTCCTTCAACTGCCTGAAGAGGGCGGCCATCAACACGGTTGAGGACCTGATCCAGAAAACCGAGGAGGACATGATCAAGGTGCGCAACCTGGGCAAGAAATCCCTCGAGGAAGTGGACGCCAAGCTGTCAGAGTTGGGCCTGTCCTTGAAGAAGGCCGAAGAGTAGCAGGAATCGCCAAAGAAGAGGTGAACTCAAGTGTACCGGAGGCTGGGCTTGCGGAGTGACCACCGCAAAAGCATGCTGAGAAATATTGTGACATCCCTGCTGAAAGAGGAGCGGATCGAGACCACCGAGGACCGGGCAAAGGAACTGAGGAGAATAGCCGATCATATGATCAGTCTGGGCAAGCAGGGTGACCTGCACGCCAAGAGGCAGGTGTTGTCCTACCTGTTCGACGAGTCCGTGGTCAAGAAGTTGTTCGATGAGATCGCTCCCAAATATAGGGAGCGCAATGGCGGCTATACGCGCATCCTGAAGATAGGCTACCGCCGCGGCGACGGCGCCTCCATGGCGCTCGTGGAACTCGTGTAGGGCGAGTATGGTGAAGCGCCGCCTCAAGCTGACCGTGGAGTACGACGGCGCCGGTTTCAGCGGCTTCCAGAGGCAGACCGGCACGGATTTACGCACGGTACAGGGGGTGCTGGAAACAGCCCTGAAGCAGTTGACCGGATCAGAGCACGTGATCGTGGGAGCGGGCCGTACCGACGCCGGGGTGCACGCCCTGGGACAGGTGGCGCACTTTGACACGGAGGCCGGGCTTCCAGCGGTGCGCTGGCCGGCAGCCCTCAATGGGCTGTTGCCGCCGGACGTGTCTGTCAGGGGCGCCGAAGAGGTGGATGACTCGTTCCACGCCAGGTGCTCGGCCAAGTCCAAGGAGTATTGCTACCTGATCCTGAACCGCCCGCAGCGGTCGGCGATCTGGCATCATCACTCCTACCATCTACCGCAGCGGCTTGACTTGAAACGCATGGCGCAAGGCGCCGCTTGCTTTACAGGCACTCACGACTTCAGGGCGTTCTCAGCAGCCGGCAGCAGCGCCAGGAGCACGGTGCGGCGGGTGTTCGCCAGTTCGGTCTTTGCCGGCGGACATTGGATCGGCTTCAAGGTAGTGGCCAGCGGTTTTTTGTACAAGATGGTGCGCCTGATGGCGGGTACGCTGGTGGATGTCGGACTGGGCAGGACCGATCCCGGCCGGATCGAAGAACTGCTGGAATCGCGGGACGGGTGTGAGAAAGGCGGACCGACGCTGCCGCCCCGGGGCCTGTTTCTGGTGCGGATCACATACGAGGGTGAATCGGAGGCTCTGTGCGCCCCCGAATTCCCGGCACTAAATGTATTTGGAATCTCTTTTGTCAGAGTCCCATGATTGATTGAAACTTCCGTGCTCGTCTCAATACAGGGAGGTCGTAGGAATGCGCACATTCATGGCCAAACCGCAGGAAAAAGACCGCAAGTGGTATCTGATAGATGCGGACGGCAAGCCGTTGGGCCGGCTGGCCAGCGAGGTGGCGGTCATCCTCCGGGGGAAGCATAAGCCGGAGTTCACGCCGCACGTTGACGTCGGCGACCATGTGGTGGTGATCAACGCCGAAAAGGTGAAGCTCACCGGAAAAAAGCTGGAAAACAAGCTTTACATTACGCATAGCCGTTATCCGGGTGGCCTGAAGCAGATGAGCTATGCCGATCTGTTGCGCACCAAGCCGGAGCGGGCGATCGAGAAGGCTGTCTGGGGAATGGTGATGCACAACCGGCTGGGACGCCAGATTTACCGTAAGCTGCGGGTTTACCGGGGGCCGGCTCACCCTCACACCGCACAGCAGCCGGAAGTCTGGACGATGAAGAAATAGCGGAAAGGGGGAAGGTTAATTTGGCACAGGTGATGTATCAGGGTACGGGGCGGAGAAAGACCGCCATCGCCCGGGTGCGGATCACCCCCGGCGGGGGACAGATCAACATCAACGGGCACGAGGCGGAACAATACTTTGCCAAGCCCACACTGCTGGTGATGCTCAAGCAGCCGCTGGAAATCACCGGCACCTTGGGGCGCTTTGACGTGGTTGCCCTGGTTGAGGGTGGCGGCATTACCGGGCAGGCAGGAGCCGTCAGGCTCGGGATTGCCCGGGCGCTGCTCAAGGTAGAGCCGGAGTTGCGGCCGTCACTGAAGAAGGCCGGGTTTTTGACCCGCGACCCGCGGATGAAGGAGAGAAGGAAGTACGGCTTGAAGAAGGCCCGTAAGGCGCCGCAATTCTCCAAGCGCTGAGGCAAGTCAGGGGATGGTTTTCTAACTGGCTAGAATTCCACTCACTCCACCGTTCCCGACGACACTCGTAGCGGCACCGGAGGCGGGGTGGGGCCTTTATGAAGTTGGGTGTTCAGCAGCAGGTCCCTATTCAGGGTTGCTGCTGACTTGTTTTTTTGAGAGCTGGGCAGGAGCATATGGGGATAATTTCGCCTTGTCCTGCATAACATTGTGATGTGAGAAGTGAGATGTTATATAACCTCACGCCTCGCACATCTCAACGGGGCGGGGTGTACATGTGCGTCAATTTATTTTTTTTCGGGTATTCAGGATCAACCAGCGCTTGATGGTGACCTGTCTGCTGTGTCTGCTGTTCGGCAGCGCCCTATACCCTTATGCAGTGGCTGCCAAAGAACGATTGACGGTGCAGGCCATGTCCTGGTCGGTGGCCGGCAAGGTGATCGTGGTCGACCCCGGCCACGGGGGGATCGATTCCGGAGCGGTGGGCCGCACCGGGATCCTGGAAAAGGACATCAATTTGGAGATAGCCAGGCGCCTGGCTGCCCTGTTCAGACAGGCCGGGGCGACCGCCATTCTCACCCGGGAGGGGGACTATGAACTGACCGACCGTGAGAATAAGCCCGGCTTCAGCAACAGGGACGAACTGCAGTCGCGTCTGGATCTGGCGGACAAGAATAACGCCAACCTCTACATCAGCATTCACCTCAACAGCTACCCCTCGCCCGACTGCGAGGGGGCCCAGGTCTTCTATCATCCCCGTTCGGTTGATAGCCACCGTCTGGCCTCACTGATCCAGCAGGAACTGATCAACCGCCTGGGCGACAGCTACCGCTGGGCCAAAGCGGAGGACTTTTTCGTGCTCCGGGATTTGAAGCGCCCCGCCATCGTGGTGGAGGCCGGCTTCATGTCCCACCCCCGGGAAGGGGTCCTGCTCACCGAGCCTGCCTACCAGAACAAGGTTGCCTGGTGCGTCTATGCCGGGGTCGTCCAATTCTTCGCCGGGGAACCCGCTCCCAAGAGCCCCTATTNNGAAGCAAGAGGTCAGAAGTCAGAAAAAAATATTCTGTTTGTAGGCGGTGAAGGCCTCCATCAATTGCTGGTTCTCTTCCATGAACTGCACCAGCAGCATGATCTGCTTCACGGTCTCCGTGCTCAGGTTGTGCTCGATCTTCTCGGTTTCCTCCAGGACGCTCCTGTTAGCCCCGATAAACCTCAGGAAACGCTCGATGGTCTCGTG
>PKYJ01000115.1:17275-18828 GCA_003132605.1 Peptococcaceae bacterium
TGCACCATCTTGCTGGCGGATGGAGGCTGCACGTGCAGGGCGCCGGCCAGGTCGCCGATCCTGGTGAAGCCCCGGTCCTTGGAGAGCCGGTAGATCATCTCCAGGTAATCTTCCATGGTGGGAGTAACCGACTTATCCTCCTGANNCCCCTGTTCCCCCTGGCAACTCCGATAAAAAATCTCATAATATCTTTTTATGCACCGGTCTGGATTCTGAACACAATCCGTTCGACCGCTGGAGGGAGTCGTAGACCCGGGAGCGTCCAGGGGGCGCCGACCAGGAAAGGTCGCCGTGGACTCCGGTTCGACATATCCTATGAATGGCAAGTTTCTGAATGTATGGCGGGGAGAGGACGAGCCGTGGCTTACAAGAGGGACGAGATGACGGTCAGGATCGCCGATGTGCTGATGAAGGTTAGGCGTTGCAGTAATATGCCGGTGCCGAGCGAGATCACGGTGGTGATCCCTCATGTCGAGATCAGGCGGCAGTTCGATAAGTATGGAAGGATGACCGAGGAGGAGCTGATCCTGGACAGCATCACCATTGTTGACTCCCCAAGCCACGAACCCCTGGGCAGCGGCCCACAACCGCCGTCAATACCGCACACCACCTGGCGCTATATTCTGGCTCCGAGGAGTTGACACTCTTCAGGTTGCTGTTGATATTTTGGATGAGGCGGGATAGAATGGAAGCAAATACGGGGTCATTGCATAAATTGCCGCCTACTCCTTACAATACTGAGGAAAAGGCTAAAACCGAAAAGTAATCAAACCGGATGCAATCTGGTGATCAGAGGGGTGATATAGAATGCTCGTTAGCGCCGGTTTATCGCCTCATCCACCGATTATCATTCCGGAGGTGGGGGGAGAGGAACTTCAGGCGGCGGACCGCACCGTGACTGGCATGAGGACCTGGGCAAAGGAGATGGCACTCACCAACCCCGAAACCNNTGGCATTGTCTATCGCCGCAGAGGCAGCCGGGGAAGGCGTGCAGGTGGTGGAAGTGAACACCAGCAGCCTGGACCACGGGGTGATGGTGCCGCTCTACTACCTGCGGGAGGCGGGGATCTCCGCCGACCTGGTGGTGTTCGGGATCAGCCTGCTGCCACCGGAGCGACACTTCCGGTTTGGACAGGCCCTGGCCAAGGCGTTTGCCCGATCGCCGCGGCGGATCTGCCTGATCGCCAGCGGTGACATGTCGCACCGGCTGCAGCCGGGAGCACCGGCAGGCTATGATCCCCAGGGCCAGGTGTTCGACCGGTTGATCCTGGANNTCCCTGACTGACATGGACACGGAGCGCATCATGGGCATCCCGGAGGTGTTGGCCGACCGGGCGGGGGAGTGCGGACTGCGCCCGATCATCATGCTGTTGGGAGCGCTCAGCGATTTTGATGTAGAGAGCAAGATCTATTCTTACGAAGGGCCTTTCGGGGTCGGCTACCTGGTGGCCGGGTTCCAACTCAAGGGAAGAAAGGCCGGTTCGGCAACCCAGGCAACAGCAAGGGCGCCGCAGAAGGGGGAGTGACAGCGATGCCTGAACAGTCTGCCGATC
>PKYJ01000115.1:18877-19463 GCA_003132605.1 Peptococcaceae bacterium
ATGGCGAACTGCGGGGCTGCATCGGCACGATCGAGCCGGTACGGCGCAACCTGGCTGAGGAGATCATCAATAACGCTGTCAGCGCCGGCGCGAAAGACCCCCGTTTCCGGCCGCTGCAACTGGAGGAACTGCCGGACCTGATCATTTCGGTGGATGTGCTGGCCCCACCGGAGCCGATCGATTCTGAGGACGACCTGGACCCGAGGCGCTATGGGGTGATTGTCAGCAGCCGCGGCCGGGTGGGGTTGCTGCTGCCCAACCTGGGGGGGATCGACACCGTGGCCGAGCAGGTAGGGNNTCGCCCGCCAGAAGGCCGGCCTGCTGCCGGATGAGCCGGTGAGGCTTGCCCGGTTCGAGGTCACCCGTCATGAATAGAGGGTAGGGGATGTGAGCTGATGCAGGAAGCACGGTTTTACGAGAAACAGGATGACAACAAGGTCTGGTGCCGTCTCTGCCCCCAGAACTGCCACATCCAGCCGGGGCACGCCGGCTTCTGCCGCGTCCGGAAGAACGAGGGCGGCACCCTGTACAGCCTGAACTACGGCCGGATCTCCTCCTGTGGGATCGACCCGATCGAGAAGAAGCC
>PKYJ01000009.1 GCA_003132605.1 Peptococcaceae bacterium
CCTTGCGATTGTAGCGGCAGGATGCCTGCTCCGGTAGGACTTTTTTCAAGAAAACGACCTTGAAAAACTGTCGTCAGTGCAACTATGGCTTCCGCCTTCGCGGGGTACCCCGGTCGGCTCGGCACAAGCCAAGTTTTACCCCACTGAAACCAAGAAATCGTTGAACAGACAAAAAGATAATGGGATCAGAGTTGAATATACGTCAACTACAACACTGTGATAGCCGATGTTTCAATGAACAGAACTTGAAAGGATGATCTGGATGATCGTGTATTTGGCGTCTCGACCCTTCTTTAACAAGAACGCTCTGGACGTGGTTGCGAAGCAGACGGGCGAGACAATCCACGCATTTTACAGTCCCCAAGAAGCCGTGGAAGTATTGCCGGATGCCGAAATTATCATCACTTTTGGCAGGCTCGACAGAGATATTTTAAAAACCTGCCGGAGCCTGAAATGGGTGTTCAGCATGAGCGCCGGGGTTGAAAAGCTGCCGCTTGCCGAACTGAGGGAAATGGGAGTGACAGTGACGAATGCCAGGGGCATTCATGGACCACAGATAGCGGAGCAGACGATGGGCATGATCATCACTTTCAACCGCTGTCTTAACCGCTGCGCCAGAAATCAGCTTCAGAAAAGATGGGAGGCCCTTCCGGTCGGTGAACTGACGGGGGAGACCTTATGCATTATCGGAGCCGGTAACATCGGAAAAGAGATTGCCAGAAAAGCAAAGGCCTTCGACATGAAAGTGATTGGTCTGAAGCGGCATCCGGAAACCCTGGAACATTTTGACGTGGTATGGCCGATCGACAAACTGCACGAAGCCTTGCGGCAGGCTGATTATTCTGTTCTGATCACCCCTCTGACCGATGATACCTTTCATCTGATCGGGGCGGAGGAATTCCGGGCCATGAAGCGCGGCGGCATTTTCATCAATGTTTCCAGGGGTGATACGGTGGACGAAACAGCGCTGATCGAGGCGCTCCAAAACGGCTCTATTGCAGGAGCCGGTCTCGATGTGTTTCATGAGGAGCCCCTGCCGCCGGGCAGTCCCCTGTGGGATATGGAGAACGTCATGATCACGCCTCATAATGCGGGATCGAGCCCCCATTATATCACCAGAATCATTGACCTCTTCCTGGCGAACCTGTCCTGCTATAGGCAGGGAAAGCCGTTGCCCAACCGGATCGATCTGAAGAGAAAATATTGAGCATGATCTCCTGGGCTAACGGTATTTCGAACAGGAGGGCTGCGTCTTGTTCGGACTCGCGGCAGGAACCGGATGGGAGAAAGGGTCAAGAGCCATGAGTTTTGGCAGGCTCTGAAGCTTCGCTTCAGGCTGGAGCGAATGGGTATGACAACCAATACTAAGGAGGTAGGTTTTGATGTCTCTTTCCGTGGTAGCTTTTAACGGCAGCCCGCGCCCGCAGGGAAACACCTTTCAATCCCTGAGCATAGTGCTGGATGAACTGGCCAAGCAGGGCATCTCGGGGGAGATCCTGCAGGTCGGAGGCAAACAGTTGGCCGGATGCAAGTCCTGCTACCGGTGCCTTCAGAACAAGGACAAGAAATGCGTCCAGACCGGGGATGAGATGAACTATTTCATCGAGCGGGCCTCCGGGGCGGATGGGATCCTGATCGGTTCCCCCGTGTACTTCAGCAATGTCTCCAGCGAGGCGAAAGCCTTCATCGACCGCTGCGGTTTCGTGGCTAATGCCAACGACAAGATGCTGCGCGGCAAAGTGGGGGCAGCGGTGCTCTCGATGCGGCGGGCCGGGGCGACCTTTGCCTATTCGGCCATCAACTTTTTCTTTGGCATCTCGGAGATGATCATCCCCTGCTCCAACTACTGGAACCTGGCCATCGGCCGGCAGCCGGGGGAGGTCTTGCAGGACGCGGAAGGCGTGGCCACTTTTAAAACCCTGGGCAACAACATGGCAGCGCTTCTCAAGCAGTTGCACAGCACCAATTCCTGAGGGCCGGGGCGGCGTTGCTCATGCTGCTGGCGGGCTCGAATGTGAACCAGGTGTTCCTGTATATAAGTGTTGGCTACCTATTGTTCGGGGCAATCTTGTTGTTCATCCCCGAACTGGGTTTGAAAACCAGGCCGTAAGAGAGAGGTATATTTGACTCATGGTCAACCACTCCTAAGAGCGGTGAGTGGAAAGGCATTCCCTCCCTTGGCTTGGGCTGATTTGGCGTGATGCTGTGGCGGAGTTTCATGAGAAGGAATATGCCATGATTTAGCGAAAAATTATCGAAGCCAACTATCATTTTTTTGTCTTTCCAGGGATCGCCGATAATTGTTTTTGAGGTGGCACATTTGACACAGAGCGCAGAGCAGTTACTGAAGCAATACTACGGATTCCTTTCCTTCAAGGAAGGACAACAGCAGATCATCGACAGCATTATCGAGGGGCGCGACACGCTCGGGATCATGCCCACCGGTGGCGGAAAATCAGTCTGCTATCAGATTCCGGCTCTCCTGATTCCGGGAACCACGATCGTCATCTCGCCGCTGATCTCCCTGATGAAAGATCAGGTAGATGCCCTCAAGAAACTGGGGATACCGGCAGCCTTCATCAACAGCTCACTTGATTACGCCGAAGTGGAAGAACGCTTTTTCAAGGCGAGGCGGGGGCAATACAAGCTGTTGTATGTGGCGCCGGAGCGGCTGGAATCCCAACGCTTTCGGGCATTGCTGGGGTCATTGAACATCTCTCTGGTCGCCGTGGACGAGGCCCACTGCGTATCCCACTGGGGGCACGATTTCCGCCCGAGCTACCTTGCCATCGCCTCGATGCTCCAGGAACTGAACAGCAGGCCGGTGGTCGCTGCCTTTACAGCAACCGCCACACCCGAAGTGAGACAGGATATCGTCGGCCTGCTGCGCTTGAGCGACCCTGATGTCTATATCGCAGGGTTCGACAGGCCCAACCTTTTCTTCGCCATCATCCGGGGAGAAAACAAGCGGGATTACCTGCAGCACTACATCCAGACCCACCGGAGCCAGGCGGGGATCATCTACGCTGCTACGAGAAAAGAGGTGGACAGCCTGTGCGCCATCTTGAAGAAGAAAGGCATCTCCGCCGGGAGATACCACGCCGGGCTGAGCGACCAGGAAAGAATGGACAACCAGGAACAGTTCCTCTATGATGACATCCAGGTCATGGTGGCCACCAACGCCTTCGGGATGGGGATCGACAAGTCCAACGTCCGCTACGTGGTCCACTACAACATGCCGAAGAACATCGAGGCCTACTACCAGGAAGCCGGCCGTGCCGGAAGGGACGGAGAGCCCGGTGAGTGCATCCTGCTGTTCAGCCCTCAGGATATCCAGATCCAGAGGTTCTTCATCGAACAATCTACGGGGGAACCGGAAAGACAGACCAACGAGTATCACAAACTACAGATGATGATCGACTACTGCTATACGCCAGGCTGCCTGCGCAACTACATCCTCAACTACTTTGGAGAGCAGACTTTAGAGGATTGCCACCGGTGCAGCGCCTGCAGCGATGACCGGGAACGCACAGATATCACGGTGATCGCCCAGAAGATCTTTTCATGCATCATCCGCCTGAGGGAGAACTTCGGGAGGATCATGGTGGCCGAAGTCCTGAGGGGCTCCAAGAGCAAGAAAGTGACGCAGTTCGGGTTTGACCGGCTGCCGACCTACGGCTTATTGCAAGACATGACCGAAAAGGAGATCGTCGATCTCCTCAATGTCCTGATTGCGGAAGGCTATCTCTCGTTGACAGAGGGGCAGTATCCGCTGTTGAGGTTGACAGAAAACGCCGCCCCTGTTTTAAACGGGCAGGCCAACGTCTT
>PKYJ01000096.1 GCA_003132605.1 Peptococcaceae bacterium
TGCCCGCACTTTTGGAACACCCCTACAGATCATCGACGAGCAACTGCTGCGCCGGAACTGCGAGGAGTACCGCACCTCCTTTGGGCTGGGCGGGCATACCGACCTGGTGTTCTATGCATCCAAAGCCCTTCTGAACAAGGCAATCTGCCGCATCATCCAGGAAGAGGGCCTGGGGCTGGACGTGGTGTCCGGCGGCGAACTCTTTATCGCCCTGCAGGCGGGATTTCCCCCGGACCGGATCTATCTCCACGGCAACAACAAATCACCTGAAGAGCTGGAGCTTGCCCTGGACAGCGGCGTTAGCCGGGTGGTGGTCGACAACTATTTCGAATTGGAGACCCTGGACCGGTTGGCCGGCCGCGCCCGGTCCGCCGGACCCGGCACCGCCTCTGGGCGCGGCTGCCGGGCGGCCGTCCTGCTGCGCATCGCCCCGGGGATCGAAGCCCACAGTCATGAATACACCAGGACCGGACAGACCGATTCCAAGTTCGGCTTCACCCTGGCCAACGGGGATGCTGCCCGGGCAGTGCGCACCGCCCTCGATGCCCACCATCTGGACCTGAGGGGCCTGCACTGCCACATCGGCTCACAGATCCTGGAGTTGGACGCTTTCAGGCATACCGCCGCGGTGATGGTCGATTTTCTCCAGAGCCTGCGCAGCACACTTGGTTGGACTGCAGCGGAACTGGACCTGGGAGGCGGCCTGGGGGTCTACTATACCGCGGGGGATGACCCGCCGGCCATCGCCGGCTATGCCGCCGCCGTGAGAGAGAGTGTGGAGGAGTCCTGCCGCCGGCACGATTACCCCCGGCCCAGGATCGTGGTGGAGCCCGGGCGCTCCGTCATTTCCCCGGCGGGCACCACCATCTATACTGTAGGGGCGATCAAGGATATTCCGGGGATCCGCAAGTACGTGGCGGTGGACGGAGGCATGAACGACAACCCGCGCCCGGCCCTCTACCAGGCTAAATATGAGGGGCTGCTGGCCAACAAGGCTAGCCTGCCGCCGCAGGAAGTGGTGGCGGTGACCGGCCGGTGCTGCGAAACCGGGGATATGCTGATCTGGGACCTGCACGCCCCGACGGTCGAATCCGGGGACCTGCTGGCCATCTCCTGCACCGGGGCATATACCTATTCCATGTCCAGCAACTATAACGGCCTGCCCCGATCGGCCATGGTGCTGGTGGGGAACGGTCGGGCCGACCTGATCGTCGAGCGAGAGAGCTACGATGACCTGGTCAGGCATCACCTGGCGCCGGAGCGGTTGAATGGAAAGGGAGTCGTGCATGTTTAATTTCTTAGATATCGGCCAGTTGATCCTGTGGCTGCCGGCTGTCCTCATCGCCCTGACGTTTCACGAATACGCACACGGTTTGGTCGCCGACTGGCTGGGCGACCCGACGCCGCGCTACCAGGGCCGGCTGACCCTGAACCCGCTGGTGCACCTGGATCCCCTGGGTTTCATCCTGCTGTTGCTGGTGCACTTCGGGTGGGCGAAACCGGTGCAGGTCAACCCGCTGAACTTTCGGGGAGACCGGTACAGGGGCATGGTGCTGGTTGGCCTGGCCGGAGTCAGCATGAATCTGCTGGTGGCTTTTACAGCAACCCTGGTCGCTAGACTGGCTGGGGTTGCGGACGCAACCATCGCTGCACTGGAGGGCATTTCGCCCGCAACCACCGGATATCTGCCTGCAATTTTGGCAGGCATCATCGTGATCGATATCTACCTGGCCCTGTTCAACCTGATCCCGATACCGCCTCTTGACGGGGCGCAAGTCCTGGCTGGCCTGCTCAGGCGGTCCGACCTCGTTTACACCCTGCAGAGATACGGTTTCATCATCCTGATCGTACTCATCTTCACAGGAGTAGTAGGGGATGTGCTGATCCCGGTCACCAATGTCATCATCAACCTGCTCAGCCTGATCTCGTTCGGCATAGCCCATCTGGTAGGCATGTAGCATGGCGGCCGTCAAATACTATTTTAGTTGAGGTATGAAGATATGGACCCGACCGGCGATCTGGAAAACAAAACATTTATCGCCTCTTTGCAAAGAAGCAGGGAGATAGAACAGGATATTACTGAAAACCCTTCTAATTATAGGGTATTGACGGGAGACAGGCCGACGGGCCCCTTGCATGTAGGGCATCTTTTCGGGTCTCTGCAAAATAGAGTCAGGTTTCAAAACACTGGTATCGAGACATTTATCGTGATCGCCGATTATCAGGTATTGACGGATAGAGAGTCAGCCAGTGATATTGCCAAGAATGTTAAAGAGCTTGTGATCGATTACATAGCTTCAGGAATCGACCCCGACAACCAGAAAACAAGTATCTTTCCGCACAGCCAGATCCCGGAACTGAATCAATTGCTCGTTCCTTTCCTGTTCCTGGTCAGCAATTCCGAGCTCGACAGAAACCCTACCGTCAAGGAAGAGATCACGGCTGCCGGATTGAAAAATATCAGCGCTGGAACGTACGTCTATCCTGTTCATCAGGCTGCCGACATTTTATCTGTAAAGGGCAACCTGGTGCCGGTAGGCAAGGATCAGCTCCCCCACCTCGAATTATGTAGACTTATTGCCAGGAGATTCAATAAGAGGTTCGGAAACAATAAGATGATTTTTAAGGAACCGGAAGCTTTGCTCAGCAGTTCTCCCAACATATTGGGGCTGGACGGGGCGCAGAAAATGAGCAAGAGCCGGAACAATGCCATATTTTTAAGTGCGACAGCCGATGAAACCGCCAGATTGATCAAGAAGGCCAAGACGGATTCGTTAAAGACAATCTATTATGATCCTGAAGACAGGCCTGAGGTCTCCAATTTGCTCCACCTCGTTTCTTTGGCAACCGGAGAAGCGGTCGATTCCATTGCTGAAAGAATTGGCGACGGGGGTTCCGCCAGGCTGAAGCAGATCTTGACAGAATCGCTGAACGAGTATCTTGCTCCCATACGAAAAAGAAGACAAGAATTGCAGGAAGATGAACAGTACATATGGGATGTTTTAAGACGCGGCGTTCAAAAAGCGAGGGCTGAAGCAGTTAGAACTCTATCCGAAGTCAGACAGGCAATGAATATGGAGTTCATATCATCCCCATGAGCGCGGTGTTCACCCCCGCGCGCCGACACTGCATAGAGGGGCTGTTCCCTTGATCTTCCCCGATCATCCCCATGAGCGTGGGGGTAAGCCGCAGGAATACTTTGTACAACTCGACGATTACGTAGGTCCGTTGGATCGGCTGTTGAGGCTGGTCGAAAAGCAGGAGATCGACGCTGCATCCGTGCCTGTTTATGCGGTTATCCAACAACTGGTGGATTTCCTGGAGGCTGTCTCCTACGCCGACATTGATGAGGGTGGACGCTTTTTAGTACTGGCGGCCACCCTTCTGGCAGTCAAGGCACACCTGCTGCTGCCGGAGCAGGATGCTGCCGCCGGCGCAGAGGGCGACTACTGGAATGAGGATGATGTTTCGGGCGGTCTGGCTGTGACTGCAGAAGCCGAGTATTTGCTGATCAGGGAAGCGGCCAGGAACCTGGAAGATTGTGCACGAAACTGGGTCAGGAGCTACAAGCGCCAACCACTCCGGGATGCTGAACAACCGGAACGGCAAGATCTCCAGGATGATGTCACCAGGCTGGTGACTGCGTTTAAGGAGATTCTGGTGCGCGTCGACTTTGAACCTGTCCCCTACCAGGTGGAAACGGCTGTTGATTTTAACGAGAAGATGGAGACGGTGTTTGGGAAGATTGCCGGAAACAGGGGTAGCTTGCCCTTCCATCGGTTGTTTGAAAATGCCGGCCGGCTCGAGGTGATCTACAGTTTCCTGGCTGTCCTGGAGTTGGTGTTCCGGGGGCGCCTCAGGCTCTTCCAGCGTGAGACCACAAATGAGATCATCCTGGTGGCGTTCAACTGGGTCTTGGCTTCAGAGGGGGATTGCTTTT
>PKYJ01000081.1 GCA_003132605.1 Peptococcaceae bacterium
TTGCCGTCTCGCCACTTTGACGAACCTGCCACAGGTGTTCGGCAGAGGGAACGGCAGGGTAAATCCTTCCACCAGCTCAGCCGGAGCGTTTCTTTTTTTTGTCGCCAGATAGGATTGGAGCGGAAGCTCTCTTTTCCCGTGCCCGGACAACAACGATATGCGGGCGTCCAGGCAAAGCAGGGCCGGAACACTGTCGGCAGCCGGTGAGGCATTGGCCACGTTGCCGCCCACGGTAGCCAGGTTCCTGATCTGCTTGCTGCCAATCTTACCGCAGGCCTCGGCCAGGAGGGGCCACCGGTCACGCACTGCGTCGCTTTGCGCCACCTCGCTGTGCGTCGTGGCAGCCCCGATCCACAGGCCGTCTCCGGTTATCTTCATCCCGCGCAACTCCTGCCGGCGGCGGATGTCGACCAGCCTGGCCACACCTGCCAGCCGGCCCTGCCGCAGGGCCGGCATGATGTCCGTACCGCCGGCCACCACCCTGCAGCCCTCTCCATAGCGTTCGAGCAATTCCAACACCTCTGCCAACGATGACGGCGCTATAAATTCGAATCGCTGCATGTTCTCACCAGTCCCTTTTGATCTTCACTCAGGTTCGCCCAGAACTCTTCGCTCAAGGCCGGCAATGACCTGATCCGGTAGCCGGCCGCCGCCAGGGCGTTGGNNACCACCGGCCCCAGAGTTGCCGTCAGAAGGAATAAACTCCAGATCGGCTGCCGGCATATCTGCCGCCGTCGGAATCAGGTACCTGTCAAAGTTATCGTTCGTGATCAGGCCTTTGTTAAAGGAGATTCCTTCCATCAAGGCCATCCCGATGCCCATCGCCATTCCACCGTACACCTGGCCCCCGGCGGCGCCCTGGTGAACCACCCGCCCAATATCGTGCACCGAGACCATCCGCTTCACCGCTGCCAGTCCGGTAATTCTGTCAATTTCCACCTCAGCCACCACGCAGGCATAGGAGAAACTGGAAAAGGCGTCACCCTGACCGGCGCTGCGATCCCAGGCTACCGGCTCCGGTTGAAACCAGCCCGTCGCGCTCAAATGGCAACCATTCCAGAAGGCGGTAGATACGACTTCATCAAATGATACTTTCCGTTCCGGATCCTGACGCACAAAAATCCAGTCTTCCGCAGCGTCCAAAGCCTCGGGGGCAGACTTCAGCTTTTTGGCCGCCAACGCAAACAGTACCTGCTTGATTTGCGCCGCTGCCATGATTGCCGGCTTGCCTCCGGAGAAAGTACCCCGGGAGGCCACAGTCATACCCCCCTCCGGCNNTTCTGAGCGACAAGCCGGGCATGGGCGGTCTGCAAGCCCTGCCCCATGTCCGTCAGGCTGGAGCGCACGATAATACTGCCGTCCTCCTGAAGCGACACGATCGCTCCGGTGGCATCCGGCGATTCGGCCCCCAGGCCGCAGCCGCGAAAACTGGTGGCAAACCCGATCCCGCGTCTGACCGGATCTTCAGGATCTTGTGCGGCATAGGCCACTTTTTTGCGATGATAATCGGATAACTCCAAGGCTCGTAAAGTGACTTGTTCGGCATTTACCGGCTCGGTGAGCACCTGCCCGGTGATCGTCCGATCCCCCTCGTGCAGGAAGTTGACCCTGCGCAGCTCCAGCGGCGACATCCCCAGTTCGTCGGCCAGCTCGTCCATCAAGGATTCCTGGGCGAAGATGATCTGCGGGGAGGAATACCCGCGCATGGCGCCGCTAAACACCCGGTTGGTGTGCACGGCGTAGACGTCCACCTTGACGTGGGGGACTCGGTAGACCCCGGCGGCGTGCACGCAGGCCCGCCAGTTCATGAACTGCGCCTGAAAGTTGTAGGCTCCGCCCTCATCGACCAGTTCGGCCTGCAAGGCCATGATCCGGCCGTCACGCCTCGCTCCCACCTTGTACCGGAAGCGGAAGGGATGGCGCTTGGTGCTCTCGATGATCGACTCCTCCCGGCTGTACACCATCCTGACCGGCCGGCCTGTTTTCAGGCAGAGGATGGCCGCCCGGCCGGCCAGCAGCCCCATGGACTCCTCCTTGCCTCCGAAGGAACCGCCGACTGCCTGCTGCACAACCCGCACCCTACCCAGGGGATAGCCTGTCGCTGCAGCCACCGCCCGCCGGGTGTTGAAAGGGTTCTGGGTAGAACCGTAGACGATCAGGGAGCCGTCCCAGTCCGTCGTCGCCAGAACTGCTTCCGGCTCGATATAGGCGTGCTCGACGTGCGAGGTCCGGTATTCCCGCTCCAGCACAATCTCGCTGAGAGCGAACCCCTCGTCAACATTTCCCTTGCGCACCGGCCAGTAGCTGTTTTCGACCCGATTATCCGTACGCCCGGGGTGCAGAACGACGGCATCTTCGCGGAGCGCCTCTTCGATCGACAACACGGCCGGCAACGGCTCATACTTTACTGTGATGGCGGCCAGGGCCGCCTTGGCCGCCGGTTCCGATTCGGCAGCTACCAGGGCGACCGCGTCACCCTGGTAGAGAACGCGCTCTTTAGTCAAAAAAGGATATGTCGACCAGGTGGCAAAGGCCGGGAGGTCATCAGCCAGCATCACGGCAAGCGCTCCGGGTACTTCGAGGGCGGCGGAAATGTCGACAGACAGGATGCGGGCGTGGGCTTGCCGGCACCTGAGCACTTCGCCGGCTATCTGCCCAGGCAAGTGCAGATCACCGGCAAACTTGGCCTGGCCGGTAACTTTCTCCAGCGCATCGATACGACGGGTATCTGACGAAGTCACCTTATCACCTTCCTGTCATGGTGCGAAATAATTCTTTGTAACCTCGCACCGACTCGATCAATTGCTCGATGGCCAGGGACTCGTCCGTCGTATGAGCAGCCCCCTCGTCTCCCGGGCCAAACCCCAGCGTGAAGATGTTTCTTTTCCCGGCGCTGCCGCTCCCGTTGGTGCAGAAACCATAGGTCTTGACGCCGGCAGCGATCCCGGCCCGGCGCAGGCCCGCCAGGGCAACCTGCACCCGCTCCTGGCCGGGTTCGAAGTACCAGGGAGGGGCGTAGCTCACGCCCTTGACGGCAATTCCGGTATGCGTTCTGAAATCATAGTCAGCCAGCCTGGCTGTAACCTCATCACCGGGTGACAGGCAATCGGCCAGGGGTTGCAGTACTGACCGGGGGGACTCCCCCAGCAGCACCCGCCGGTCAAAGGTGACCACGCAACGTGACGGCACCACGGAGCAGCCCGGATAGGGATCGGAGATGATATCCGTGGCCACCAGGCTTCCCTCCCCCAGCGACTCCGAGAACGGAGCCTGAAAATTGTTCTGGATCGCCATCAATGCCCGTACGGCCACATCGATAGCGTTGATCCCAAGGGAGGCGTGAGCCGAGTGGACGGACTTCCCCGCCGCATCCATGACGATCTCGGCCCGGCCGCGCTGCCCGACCGCCAGGTGCAGGGCGGTGGCCTCCCCGATAATCACAGCCGATGGCTGGGCGAGGTCAAGCACTCTCTCTATCAGAACCCCTTCCGCCACTTCCTCGCATACTGTGCCGGAAAGCCACAGCGGAATATGCGGGGACCAACCTTCATCCCGCAATTCCGCCACAGCCACGATGGCGGCGGCAATGGCGCCTTTCATGTCCGCTATGCCACGCCCGTAGATTTTTTCTTCACTGGTCTCTCCGCCAAACGGATCATGCCGCCATTCTTCCGGGTTATGGACGCCAACAGTATCCAGATGCCCATCAAATAGCAATCCTCCGGCGATCGGCTCGCCGACCCGGCCGACCACGTTGCCGTAAGGGTCGATCATGGCTTCATCAAACCCGTAATGAGGCAACACCGACTGCAAAAACCGGGCGATCTCTCCTTCTTCGCCGGTCACACTGGGGCGGGCAACCAGTTCCTGCGCCAGGTTGACGACCCGCTCCCGCTCATCCTGCATGCTCGTCATCCCCCTCCTGCATATCATGCGGAAGGCCCTGCACGTCTACAATAGTGGCCGTGAGCGCCCCGGTCGGACAGACCGATACGCACAGGCCGCAACTGCGGCAGAGGTCCTGATCGACTTTCATCACCGGGAAGTCCAAGCTTCGAGCATCATACGAACAGGCAGCGACACAGCGCCCGCAGTTGCTGCATCTGGGAGCAGAGTCCGGCTGGTAATGGAACTCCAGCCTGGCCATCCTCTCTTGCTTGGGAAAATTGGGCAGGGCCACCCCCACAGCGCTGGAAATACTGTGGTAGCCCAACTGGTCGAGCAGGATCGCCGTATCTTTACACAGCTTCGAGAAGTATTCGACGCCTTTCAAGATGGCGATGGAGTGCAGGCCGATCACCCCGGCGCCCACCATCAGGTACTCGACCGCATCTTCAGCACAGGTGACTCCGCCGATCCCGATCAGGTTCCGGCACCCGTTCCGGGCGATCTCGGAGTTGATGCGGAGGGAGATCGGACGTATCGCCCCACCGGACAGCCAGCCGTATCCGTCTTTGCTGAACATGGTCGGACGGGCATTCCTGATGTCGATCTTCAGCGTGGGACCGAGGGAATCGATGGCAGAAATGGCATCCGCCCCAATTTCGAGGCATTTCCTGGCCGTGCCGACCGGGTCCGGCCAGTTCCCGCTCAGTTTGCAAATCACCGGGATGGAGACTCGCTCCTTGGCCGCCCTGAGCATCGGGATCAGGGTGTCCTCCGTATAGGAGACCAACTCGATGAAGTCGGCGCCGGCCTTTTCACAATCTTTTACCAATGCTTCCGCTTCGGGCAGGGTGTGGCCGACGCTAGCGATCACCACCGCCCCCGCCGCTTTGGCCAGCGGAATCTCCCGTTCAAACCACACCTCAGCCTTGGAATCGGCCCATTTTTCACAGTTGATCAGGGAATCGCCGTTGATCTTGGCAATATGGTTCACGGGATTGATGGCTGCGCTGAGCCTGATCGTCTTGGTTACCACAGCGCCCGCGCCGGCCTGATGCGCCCTGATCAGACCTTCAGCCGCGTAGGAAAGCGGCCCGGAAGAGAGCACAAAGGGACTCTGTAATTTAACCCCGCAAAATTCGGTGGATATGTCGGCGCCCTTAAGCTTGGTTACGTCAAACACCATTCGCACCTCCGGCTTTTCAGACTTCGATCATCAACGTTGCATAATCACACCCTTGCTTGCTTGATTTCCCTGTCTGACTTGATGCCAGCCGGGATGGCCTCAGACAGCTTCTGACTCGACCGGTCATTGCCGCCTGCGGCCTAGGCCGGCGGGTTGAAATCAATACAGATGTGTTTGATCTCGGTATACTTCAACAGGCCATCAATGCCACCCGCCCTGTCGATGCCGCTCTGCTTATAACCGCCCGTTTCCGTTTCCGGGAATAGCCGGTTATAGGTGTTTACCCACACCGAGCCCGCACGCAGACGCCGGGCGGTCCGCATCGCCCGGTCCACGTTCCGGCTCCAGACGGCCGCAGCCAGACCGTAGACGGTGCTGTTGGCCAGCGCCACCGCCTCGTCCTCATCCTTGAAGGTTTGAACGACAAGAACCGGCCCGAAAATCTCTTCCTGAACGACCGGTGAGTCATTTGGAGGATCTTTGAAGATCGTCGGCGCCAGGAAGTAGCCTTTTCCGAGATCCCCGTCCTGCAAACGAACTCCGCCCGTAACCGTCTGGGCGCTCTGCCTCCCGATCTCCATATAGCGCATGATCAGATCCAGTTGCTTTTCGGAGACGACCGGCCCCATGTCCGTCTGTTCATCCAGGCCGTTACCCACCCTGAGGTTTTCCGCTCTTCGTTTCAATTCTTCCGTTACCTGCCCGGCAATGCCTTCCTGCACCAGCAGCCTGGAGCCGACCGTGCATAGTTGGCCGGCGTTAGTGAAGATCGCCTTGATGGCAAACGGGAGCGCCTTTTCGAGATCGGCATCATCGAACAAGACGTTCGGCGATTTCCCGCCCAGTTCGAGGGACAGCTTCTTCATAGTTTTGGCGGCCTCGGCCATGATCACTTTGCCGGTGTCCAGACCGCCGGTAAAACTGATCATATCCACCGCCCGGTCATGAACGAGCGACATGCCCGCCACAGAACCGGACCCCGTAACCGCTCCCAGAACACCGGGAGGGAATCCCTCAATGCCATCGATCAATTTGAGGCAGGCCATGGTAACGCCGGACGTCTGTGAAGCAGGCTTGACCACCGCCGTGTTTCCCGCTGCCAGGGCCGGGGCAAGGTCGCGCATGAGCAGGGTGATGGGATAATTCCAGGGCACGATGACCCCCACCACGCCAACCGGTTCCCGGGCCAGGATCGAATACGAATTCCGGTCAACCGCCGTCGAAGAACCGTAAAGGGTGCGCGAGGCCGCAGCATAATATTCCAGGTATCCGATCGCTCCCCCAATTTCAAACCGGGCCTCGCTCAGAGGTTTTCCCGTTTCCAGGGTCAGCATCCTGGCGAGTTCCGGCAGGTCACGTTTCATGCGAGCCGCCCAGGCAAGCATTGCTGCCGACCTTCGGCGCGGATTGAAAGCCCAGTCCTCCCGCAGAAAAGCTTCTTCGGCAGCAGCAACAGCCATTTGGGCGTCATGCTCATCCGACTTCGGCACACTGGATACGACAACGCCGTCAGCCGGATTCACCTGCTCCATCCAGGCGCCCGTACCCGAATCACACCACCGGCCACCAATAAGGTTCTGAAAACGTCCGATTGCCAGTTCCATCGTTGTAATGCCTCCTATGCCATGATGAAAGGTGTTCAGTTTCCTTGAAAACCTTGCAATCCGTGCTCTATGGCGCCAATCGGGCCGGCTCTCCCTGGAGTATCCAATTGTACGGCAGAGACGGCAGGCATATTCCGGTCACCAAGTGCCCGATCTCAGAATGTGCAGGACAGCGGTTCTTCTCCATTCAGCACCGCCAGGAACAATGCCCGGCATTCCACTACCGAAGGACGACGGGGGTTGTCTTTGATGAGAAACATCTTTGCAGTCTCTTCCGCCACCAGATCAGCGTCGGATTCCTTGATGCCGAACTTGGCCAGATCAAGTGACAGCCCGGTCTCCCGCACCAGGCGGTACACTGCCGCCACCGCCTCTCGCCCCGCTTCCGGAGCCGCCAGTCCCCTGGTTTCACATCCCAGGGCAGACGCCAGCCTCGCCATTCTTTCGGGCTTGGCTGCCAGGTTAAAGGACATCCCGTAGGGAAGCAGGATGGCGCAGGCAAGTCCGTGCGGCAAATGGTAATAGCTGCAAAGAGGCCCGAAAGAATGGCGAGGCTGG